>NZ_JBKFTO010000007.1:0-289662 GCF_050432925.1 Pseudomonas sp. 18175
CGCTGGAATAGGACTTTCGCATCATCTGCACACCTCGGGTTTGGGCGCCATCATAGCGCCCTATTGATGTGTCCAAATTCATTAGGCCAGTTCAAGCCCGCTCCCACATTTGGATCTCTGTATTTCTGAGAATTACTCGTCGGCTGTGGGATCCATGTCGGGGAACATCACTTCGATAAACCCAAACTTGGTGAAATCCGTAATCCGCGACGGGTACAACCGGCCGATCAAGTGATCGCATTCATGCTGCACCACCCGCGCATGGAAACCCTCGGCAATCCGCACGATCGGCTCGCCCTTGGGATCAAATCCCTCATAGCGGATCTGCTGGTAACGCTCCACTGCACCGCGCAACCCCGGCACCGACAGGCAACCTTCGTAGCCTTCCTCCAGCACTGGGCTCAGCGGAGTAATCAGCGGGTTGATCAGGATGGTCTGCGGCACCGGCGGTGCATCCGGGTAGCGTTCGCTGGCCTCGAAACCAAAGATCACCAGTTGCAGGTCGACGCCGATCTGCGGTGCGGCCAGGCCCACGCCGCCCACGTGCTCCATGGTCTGGAACATGTCGTCGATCAACTGCCATAACTCGGGGCTGTCGAACATTTCCGGTGGCACCGGTGGCGCGATACGCAGCAGGCGCTCGTCGCCCATTTTCAGGATTTCACGGATCATCGATCAGACTTCATCAGGAGTGGGCTTGGAATGGTCTCGGCCGAGGCCTGAGACGTGCTGTTTTTCATCGGTGTGGCCGGGCTCATCGAACTCTTTTTCACCCGGGTCCTTGCCCTCGGCCGACATGTGTTCGATCACGGCATTCATTTCCGCGCCCAGCAACAGCACGGCGGCGGAAATGTAGAAGTACAGGAGCAGGACGATGATCGCCCCGATACTGCCATACATGGCGTTGTAGTCGGCGAAGGTTTTGACGTAGTAGCCAAACCCCAGGGAGGCGACGATCCACACCACCACCGCCAGCACGGAACCTGGGGTGATAAAGCGGAATTTCTGCTCGACGTCAGGCATCACGTAGTACATGAGGGCCACGGCGAACATCAGCAAAATCACGATCAAGGGCCAACGGACGATGGTCCACAGGGTGACCACGAATTCCTGCATGCCGATCTGCCCGGCCAGCCATTCCATCACTTGCGGGCCCAGCACCATCAGCGCGGCGGCGGCCAGCAGCATGCCGGCGATGCCGACGGTGTAGAAAATCGACAGTGGGAAGCGCTTCCAGATCGGCCGGCCTTCCACCACGTCGTAGGCGGCGTTCATTGCACTCATCATCAGGCGCACGCCGGCCGAAGCGGTCCACAGCGCGATCACGATACCCACCGAGAGCAAGCCGCCCTTGGACTGCTGCAACTGGTCGATCACCGGGTTGACCTGCTCCAGTGCCTGGGGCGGCAACACCAGCTCAGATTGCATGCGCAGCCAGGTGAAGAAGTCCGGCAGGTGCAGGAAACCGATCAGGGCAATCAGGAACAGCAGGAAGGGAAACAGGGAAAACAGCATCTGGTAGGCCAGTGCCGAGGCGTAGGTGGGCATCTCGTCATCAACGAATTCCTTGACGGTGCGCACCAACACTTTGTGAAGCTTGAGGCCATCGAGGACCGGAAAAATCATAGCGTCTCCTTTCGCCGCAAAAAGGTTTGGTTCATGGGCGACTCAGGGGCCGTTTTCTACATCAAGGTAGCCTATTTGGCGACCTTGAAACAATTTCGAAACTTTAACTGCGCCAGATGACACAAAAACGGCCATCCGTGGATGGCCGTTTGGGCTGTGTGAAAGCGAACTTATTTAGTGGCTTTCTTCACAGCGTCCTTGGTGTCGCCAATGGCTTTTTCAACCTGGCCTTTCTTTTCCTGCACCACACCTTCAGCGCGCAGTTTGTCGTTGCCGGTGACTTTGCCGACGCCTTGCTTGATGTTACCGACGGCTTCGTCTTTCAAACCTTTTGCCTTATCCGCTGTGCTGCCCATGGTATTTCTCCGATCGAACATTCAAGGGTTTTGGTCATTACCTAGAGATTGACCCGGCGCGGTTCGGCAGAGTTTCAATTATTTTCGAGGGGCATTTCATCGCCGGCCGCAGGTTTGGCTTTATGTTTTGCGGCCAACCCACGAGAATGCCCGGCACATTCAGGCTATAACGCTGAATAACAGATCCCGTAGGAAGGTTATGAAACTCAATAAAGCACAGGCCATCGCCCGCAGAAACACCGAACTGGGCGGTGCCGTACTCGGCGTCAACAACTGCCACTTCACCGACCTGGACCGCAAGCGCAACATCTGGTGGTTCGACCTGCCGGTGGGCCGCATTGCCGTGGGCCAATACGAGTGGATCCATCTGTTGATGCACAACGCCGAGACCGACCAGTTGCTGCACCTGAAGGTGCCAACGGCGTTCCTGCGTGAACACATCGAAGGGCTGGTGGTGCGCAACGCGAACAAGCGCAAGCCGGAGATCACGCTGGAGCTGAGTGCGGATAAGGATTCGTTCTTGAAAGATGTGCGCCCGACTGGCGCAGGCGTGGGCTTCGCGCACTTCGCTCTGTAAGAATGCGGTCAAAAAATGTGGGAGGGGGCTTGCTCCCGATAGCGGTTTATCAGTCACCAGATGCAGTGACTGACACTCAGCTATCGGGAGCAAGCCCCCTCCCACATTGGACTGTATTTCAAGCTAGTTACTTTTTCAGGCCCAGCTTCTTCAGTTCCTCATCGCGCAACTCCCGCCGCAGGATCTTGCCCACGTTGGTCGTCGGCAACGCATCGCGGAACTCAACGGCTTTGGGCACTTTGTACGCGGTGACGTTGGCGCGCATGTGCTCCATCACCTGGTCTTTGGTCAGGGTCGCACCCGGCTTGACCACGATAAACAGCTTGATGATCTCCCCGGACTTCTCGTCCGGCACGCCGATGGCTGCGCATTGCAGCACGCCCGGCAGGCCCGCCAGTACGTCTTCCAGCTCGTTGGGGTACACGTTGAAGCCCGAGACCAGGATCATGTCCTTCTTGCGGTCGACAATGCGCATGTAGCCATCCGGCTGGATGATCGCGATGTCGCCGGTCTTGAGCCAGCCTTCGCTGTCGAGCATCTCGTCGGTGGCGTCCTGGCGCTGCCAGTAGCCTTTCATCACCTGCGGGCCCTTGACGCACAGCTCACCGGTTTCACCCAGGGCCAGCTCGGTGCCGTCATCGGCAATCACCTTGCAGACCGTGGACGGTACCGGAATGCCGATGGTGCCGATTTGAATATGCTGGATCGGGTTAACCGTGGCCACCGGGCTGGTTTCGGTCATGCCGTAACCTTCGCAAATGCCACAGCCAGTCACGGCCTTCCAGCGCTCGGCGGCCGCCAGTTGCAGGGCCATGCCGCCCGACAGGGTGACTTTCAGCGCCGAGAAGTCCAGTTTGCGGAAGGCTTCGTTATTGCACAGCGCCACGAACAAGGTGTTCAGGCCGACAAAACCGCTGAACTTCCACTTCGACAGTTCCTTGACCATCGCCGGCAGGTCGCGCGGGTTGCTGATCAGGATGTTGTGGTTGCCGATCAGCATCATTGCCATGCAATGGAAGGTGAACGCATAGATGTGGTACAGCGGCAGCGGGGTGATGAGGATCTCGCAGCCTTCATTGAGGTTGGAGCCCATCAGCGCCTTGCATTGCAGCATGTTGGCGACCAGGTTGCGGTGGGTGAGCATCGCGCCCTTGGCCACGCCGGTGGTGCCGCCGGTGTATTGCAGCACCGCCACATCACTGCTGGCAGGGCTGGCATCGCTGACCGGTTGACCGTGCCCCTTGGCCAGCACGTCGTTGAACTTGATCGCGTTGGGCAGGTGATAGGCCGGGACCATTTTCTTCACGTACTTGATGACGCTGTTGATCAGCAGGCGCTTGAACGGCGACAGCAAGTCGGCGACTTCGGTGACGATCACGTGCTTGACGGCAGTCTTGGGGACGACCTTTTCCGCCAGGTGCGCCATGTTGGCCAGGCACACCAGGGCCTTGGCGCCGGAGTCGTTGAACTGGTGTTCCATTTCCCGCGCGGTGTACAGCGGGTTGGTATTGACCACGATCAGGCCGGCACGGATGGCACCGAACACGGCGACCGGGTATTGCAAAACGTTGGGCAGTTGCACGGCAATGCGATCGCCGGGCTTCAAGTCGGTGTGCTGTTGCAGGTAGGCGGCAAAGGCGCCGGACAATTCGTACAACTCACCGTAGGTGATTGTCTTGCCCAGGTTGCTGAAAGCCGGTTTGTTGGCGAAGCGCTGGCAGGACTGTTTCAGTACCGCCTGAATATTTGGATACTCGTCTGGATTGATCTCTGGAGCAATCCCGGCGGGGTACTTATCCTTCCAAAAGTCTTCGTTCATGGAAGCCCACTCCTCAGCGACACGAATTCAGCGACGCGAATTCATCATCGCATTTGATGCGATTATTATTGGTGTATGTTTTTTTAGGTGAGTCTGGCGCTTTCAAGCAGGCCGAGATGTCACAAAGCGCGCCGAGAGTAGCAGCTTTGCCAGGGGCCGACTAGAGCCAAAAGAGGGGTCCACAGTCATAAACACGACTGTAGGACAATATTTGGTCACAGTTTAAATCCTCCCGGAAAAGGCTCTGGAACAAGGCCTCCAAGGCAACACAAATCAAATGTGGGAGGGGGCTTGCCCCCGATTGCAGTGTGTCAGCCAAAAAATTTAGTGACTGACACACCGCAATCGGGGGCAAGCCCCCTCCCACATTTTGAGCCTATTTCAATTCAGGCGATGTCGCGCAACTCCCTGCGCAAAATCTTACCCACCGGCGTCATCGGCAACGACTCCCTCAACACAATATGCTTGGGCACCTTGTACCCCGTGAAGTTGGTCTTGCAGTAGGCCTTCAACTCCTCAAGGCTCACCCCTTCGGCACGCGCCACCACAAACAGCTTCACCGCTTCCCCCGTACGCTCGTCCGGCACGCCGATTACCGCGCAGTTGGCCACCGCCGGGTGCGCCATCACCACGTCTTCGATCTCGTTGGGGTACACGTTGAAGCCCGAGACGATGATCAGGTCTTTCTTACGGTCGACGATGCGGATAAACCCGTCCTCGTCGATCACCGCAATATCACCGGTCTTGAGCCAGCCTTCGGCGTCCAGGGTGTCAGCCGTCGCAGCCGGTTGCTGCCAGTAGCCCTTCATCACCTGCGGGCCCTTGATGCACAACTCGCCGCGCTCACCCAGAGGCAGCTCGACGCCTTGATCATCGATCACCTTCATCGCCGTACCCGGCACCGGAATGCCCACGGTGCCCAGGCGCGATTTATTGCCGTAGGGGTTGGTGCTCGCCACCGGCGAGGTTTCCGTCAGGCCGTAGCCTTCACCAATGGCGCAGCCGGTGATTTGCTCCCAGCGCTCGGCGGTGGCCTTGATCAACGCGGTGCCGCCGGAGTTGGTGAGATTGAGGTGGGAGAAATCCAGGCTCTTGAACTCGGGATGGTCCATCAATGCCACAAACAGCGTGTTAAGCCCCAGCAGCCCGGTAAACCGCCACTTTTTCAGTTCTTTGATAAAGCCGCCGATGTCCCGCGGGTTGGTGATCAGTACGTTGTGGTTACCGGACACCATCATGCACATGCAGTTCGCAGTGAAGGCATAGATGTGATACAGCGGCAACGGCGCCACCATCACCTCCTGGCCTTCCTTGATCAGCGGGTGGCCATCCTCGCCGGTCTGGGACATGCAGGCGCGCACCTGTTGCATGTTCGCCACCAGATTGCCGTGGGTGAGCATCGCGCCCTTGGCCAGGCCGGTGGTGCCACCGGTGTATTGCAGCACGGCGATGTCGTCCAGGCTCACCGGATGGCGCGTCACACCCAGGCCTGCGCCCATGCGCAGCGCGCGCTTGAACGAGACAGCCCGTGGCAGGCTGTAGGCCGGGACCATCTTTTTGACCTTATCGACCAAGGTGTTGACCAGCCAGCCCTTGGCGGCGGGCATGAAGTCGCCCATCTTGGCTTCGATCAGGTAGTCGATCTCGGTGTCGCTGCACACCTCCTGCACCCGTGAGCCGAACAAGTTCAGGTAGACCAGCGCACGCACGCCGGCGTCCTTGAACTGGTGGCGCATCTCGCGTGGGGTGTACAGCGGGTTGGTATTGACCACGATCAGCCCGGCACGCAAGGCGCCAAACACAGCAATCGGGTAATGCAGGACATTGGGCATCTGCACCGCGATGCGCTCGCCCGGCTTGAGGTCAGTGTGTTGCTGCAGGTAGCCGGCGAACGCTGCACTTTGGCGCTCAAGCTCGGCGTAGGTCAGGGTGATACCCATGTTGCTGAATGCCGGACGGTCGGCAAAGGCCTTGCAGGAACGCTCGAAGACTTCGATCACTGACTTGTAGGCCGTAAGGTCGATCTCGTTGGGAACGCCCGCCGCGCGTTTGTCATTCCAGAAATCAGGTTGCATTATTCTTGTCCTCTTACCTGAGTGTGTCCGGCCGCATAGAAAGCGGAGCTTTGGGGACGTTAGCAGCTATGGCTAAACAGGCAAATACTGGAAAGTGCGTCATTGATTGCGTGAATCTTCCTACAAGGCCCTGGGCTGATCAGGCGTTTTGCTGGGGATGCGCTATACACTGCAACGACCCCGAGCAAAGGAAAGCGTCATGAACCACAGCACCTTCTGGCTGACCGCGAATGACCGCAGCCGCCTGTACGTCAATCAATGGATGCCTGAGGGCCAGGCCAAGGCACTGGTGATGCTGTCCCACGGCATGGCCGAGCACAGCGGGCGCTATGCGCGCCTGGCCGACGCCTTGTGCGGGGCCGGTTACGGCCTGTATGCGCTGGACCAGCGTGGGCACGGGCGCACCGCCGACGAAGGCACCTTGGGCCTGTATGCCGAGCACGATGGCTGGAACAAGGTGGTGGGCGATCTCGCCAGCCTCAACCAGCATATCGGCCAGCAACAGCCGGGCGTGCCGATCATTTTGCTCGGCCATAGCATGGGCAGTTATATCGCCCAGGCATACTTGATCCACCACAGCGCCAGCCTGGATGGTGCGATTCTCAGCGGTTCGAATTTCCAGCCGGTGGCGCTGTACCGTGCAGCGCGGGTGATCGCGCGTATCGAGCGGGCGCGCCAGGGGTTGCGCGGACGCAGTGCGTTGATCGACTTCCTGTCGTTCGGCTCATTCAACAAAGCGTTCAAGCCCAACCGCACCGCGTTTGACTGGCTCAGCCGCGACCCGGTTGAAGTAGACAAGTACATCAACGACCCGCTATGCGGCTTCCGTTGCACCAACCAGCTGTGGATCGACCTGCTGGGCGGCTTGCAGCAAATCAGCAAAGCGTCCAATCTCGCGCAAATCGATCCGGGGCTGCCGATCCTGGTGATCGGCGGCGAATGTGATCCGGTGAGCGAGGGCAAGCGTCTCACCCTCCTGGCCAACGCCCTGCGCGAGGCCGGCGGCCAGCACGTACACCTGACGATCTACCCGCAGGCGCGTCATGAGGTGTTCAACGAAACCAACCGTGATCAAGTGACCGGCGATGTACTGGCGTGGCTCGACCAGGCCCTGGCGTTGCGCCGGCCGGCCCGCTGCGAATAGTTTTTGCTTTAAAATCAGCCGATTAAATTACCGATTAGCCACAGGATGCACCTTTAGATGACCCAGGTAACCAACACCCCGTACGAAGCCCTCGAAGTCGGCCAGACCGCCAGCTACAGCAAGTTGGTGGAAGAGCGCGATATCCAGCTGTTCGCCGCGATGTCCGGTGACCACAACCCGGTGCACCTGGACGCCGAATACGCCAAGGCCACCATGTTCAAGGAGCGTATCGCCCACGGCATGTTCAGCGGCGCCCTGATCAGCGCGGCCGTCGCCTGCGAGCTGCCTGGGCCGGGGACTATCTATATTGGCCAGCAGATGAGCTTTCAGAAGCCGGTGAAGATCGGCGACACCCTGACCGTACGCTTGGAAATCCTCGAAAAACTGCCGAAGTTTCGCGTACGCATTGCCACTCGCGTGTTTAACCAGCGTGATGAGTTGGTGGTGGATGGTGAAGCGGAGATTTTGGCGCCGCGTAAGCAGCAAGAAGTGACGTTGACCGAACTGCCGCCGATTACCATCGGCTGATCTGGATCTATAGCCATACGCAAAAACAAATGTGGGAGCGGGCTTGCTCGCGAATACGGTCTTTCAGTCACAGCTTTATTGACTGATCTACCGCTTTCGCGAGCAAGCCCGCTCCCACATTGGGTCCAGCGTACGGCTTACGACTGAGCGCGAGCCTGGTTACGCAGCGCCTTCACTTGATCGTGATTGCGTTGTGCACCGTGGAACTGACGCTCCACCAGATCACGAATCCCCAGCAGGTTATGCTTGTTGATCTTCTCGATCGCTTCCTTGTAAGCCTTCAACGCGTGGTCTTCACCGCGCTCGGCTTCGTTCAGAACAGCTTCTTCATCTTTACCGGTCACCAGCGACTTCACGTCGACCCAGCCGCGGTGCAAGGCACCGGCCACGCTGCCCGACTCTTCCGGATCGCCACCCAACGCACGCACTGCGGTTTGCAGCTCGGCAGCGGCACTGGCGCAATCAGCTGAACGCTTGACGAACAGCGCCTTGAGTTCTGGGTGCTTGATGTCTTCGGCGCAGGTGGCGAAACCTTTCTGGCCGTCTTTGCTGGTCTCGATCAGGTCATTGAGTACGGAGATCGATTCTTTATTGATGTCAGTCATTTTCTAATTCCTTGTGCGGGTTAAGAAGGTTGTCTTAATGATTGCAGCGCCCGTGCCAGGTTTTTGAAAACAATATTTTTCTTGTTTTTCAATAGCTTGAGAATTATTGAACCATCTGTATGTACGTTATTTGCATGATCTGTCAATTGGCCTTCATGCAGAATGCCTGTATTTTCCAGAGCCTCGACTCACAGCATTGAAACCCCATGAACCCCGAAAAACTTGAACTGCTGATCACCCGCCAAATGCCTTTCGGCAAGTATAAGGGCCGGATCATCGCTGACCTGCCAGGCCCCTACCTGAACTGGTTTGCCCGTGAAGGTTTCCCCCACGGCGAGTTGGGTGGCTTGTTGGCGTTGATGCAGGAAATCGACAGCAACGGTCTGGCCGAACTGCTTGAACCGTTGCGTGCAAAACACGGCAAACCTGCCCCTCGCCATTAAGAGCCCTGCCATGCCAAGGAATGCCGAAAACAAACACCACTGGCTTACCATCGCCCAGCGCTATGAGCTGGAGCCCGGGCCGATCAACCTGGAAAACGGCTACTTCGGGCGCATGAGCCGCGCAGTGCAGGCGCAATACCTGGAGCACGTTGCGTTTATCAACCGCAGCAACTCGGTGTATGTGCGCCAGCGTTTCGAGCAGGGAGAAAACGTCGAGATTCGTCGCCAGTTGGCCGAGCTGATCAGCGTCGATCCGGCGTCGGTGGCCTTCACGCGCAACGCAACCGAAGCCTTGCAGTCGCTGATCCGCAACTACAACCGCTTGCAACCGGGCGATCAAGTGTTGATCAGTGACCTGGAGTACGACACGGTCAAAGGCGCCATGCGCTGGTTGGCAAGCGTTCGCGGCGTTGAGGTGATCGAACTGTCCCACGCGCATCCGGCCAGTTTCGACAGCCTGGTGCAGACTTATCGCGATGCCTTCGCGCAGCACCCACGTTTAAAGCTGATGGCCCTGACCCACGTCACTCATCGCACCGGGCTGGTGATGCCAGTCGAGGCGATTGCCAAGGCGGCGCGTGAGCATGATGTGGACGTAATCCTCGACGGCGCTCATGCCCTAGGCCAGATCGATTTCAACCTTGCCGAGCTGGGCATTCAGTTCGCCGGTTTCAACCTGCATAAATGGGTCGGTGCACCGCTGACCCTGGGTTTTTTGTACATCGCGCCCGAGCGCCTGGCCGACATCGACCCGGACATGGGCGAGTTTCACTACCCCACCACCGATGTACGCGCACGCACGTCCTACAGCACGCCGAACTTTCCCGCGCTGATGACCTTGCCGCTGGTGTTTGAAGAGCATCGTGCTTTGGGAGGCTCGGCGGCCAAAGGTGCGCGGGTCAATTACCTGCGCGACCTGTGGGTGAGCCAGGTACGGCCGTTGGCGGGGATTGAGGTGCTGACGTCGGATGATCCGCGGCTTTATTGTGGGATAACGGCGTTCAAGTTTGTGGGGCGGGATCAGCAGGCGATGGCGGATCAAATGCTCAAGGACTACAACCTGTTTACCACCACCCGAGTGGGCGCGGCATTTGGCACCTGTATTCGGGTGACCCCGGGGTTGGTGACGTCTGCGGGGGATATCAATGTACTGGTCCACGCCATTACCGAACTGAACACCGATTAAAACTGTGGGAGCGGGCTTGCTCGCGAAAGCGGTGGATCAGTCAATAATACTGTGACTGAAAGACCGCATTCGCGAGCAAGCCCGCTCCCACATAAACTCATTCCAACCTATGGATTTATGCTGGCCCGAAAGCTTTTCTACAGGCAAAAAAAAGCGGCACACCGACCAAGTGCGCCGCAAAAATGCCGTTAAGCACAGCAACAACGATTCGTTAAATCAGATCAGTCCAGCAGCGCCAGCGCCTCGGCGGTGACTTCCTGGATACGGCCCCAATCGCCGTTCTTGATCCACTCTGGGTCCAGCATCCAGCTGCCGCCCACGCACATCACGTTTTTCAACGCCATGTAGCTCTTGATGTTGGCCGGGCCGACGCCGCCGGTTGGGCAAAACTTCACTTCGCCAAACGGACCGCCCAGGGCTTTGATCGCCGCCACGCCGCCACTGACTTCAGCCGGGAACAGCTTGAAGCGGCGGTAGCCCAGACCGTAGCCTTCCATGATGCCCGAGGCATTGCTGATGCCCGGCAGCAGCGGGATTGGGCTGTGCACCGAGGCTTCCAGCAGGTCGCGAGTGATGCCGGGGGTGACGATAAATTGCGAGCCAGCCACTTCGGCCGCTTCGAGCATATGGCGGTCCAGCACGGTGCCCGCACCGGTGCACAGTTCAGGGCGTTGCTCGCGCAATACCTGAATGGCCTTGAGGCCGAACTGCGAGCGCAGTGTCACTTCCAATGCCGTCAGGCCACCGGCGGCCAGGGCATCGGCCAGCGGCAGGATGTCCTGTTCGCGGGCGATGGTGATCACCGGCAGGATCCGCGCCTTGGCGCAGAGGCTGTCGATCAGGGCAACTTTGTCCGCCATGGACACGGTCGGTTGAGGGCTGTTCATAGCGGCTGATCCTTGGTTCATGGGCACCAGTAAATCTCTAATGTAGGTTGCAAAAACGCGCGAATCGGCATGGCAGCAACGTCGTCACTGGCCAGCGCGGCGCTTAAGGTGGTCAATTTCGAGCTGCCGGAAATCGACAGCACGGTGTAGGTCGCCGTGGCCAGCAGCGCACGACTCATGGTCAGGCGCTGGTGCGGCACGGTCGGTGCCAGCATCGGCCAGCAACGGCGGGTACCGTCGGGCTGCAGGGCTTCGTTCAGGTTCGGGCTGTTGGGGAACAGCGACGCGGTGTGGCCGTCATCGCCCATGCCCAGCACCAGCACATCAATGGCTGGCAATTCGGCCAGCAGGCGATCGGCCTGCTCGGCTGCGTCTTCAAGATTGGCTGCGGCGCTATAGAGGCTGAGGAACTTGGCCTTGGCCGCCGGGCCTTGCAGCAAGTGCTGCTTCAACAGGCCCGCATTGCTGTCGGCATGCTCCACCGGCACCCAGCGCTCGTCGGCCAGAGTGATGGTGACCTTGGACCAGTCCAGGCCTTGCTTGGCCAGGTGCTGAAAAAAGGCGACAGGGCTTCGGCCACCGGACACCACCAACGTCGCTTCGCCACGGGCACTGATGGCCGCGCGCAATTGCTCGGCCACATCATTGGCCAAGCCTTCGGCCAGCAGCACCGGCGTGCGGTACTCATGGGGTGTTACGCCCTGAGGCAGTTTCAAATCAGATATCGCCATACCACGACCTCCCATCCCGCGTGATCAGTGCAATGGAGCTCATCGGCCCCCAGGAACCCGCCGCATACGGCTTGGGTGCATCACCGGATTTTTTCCACCCGGCGATCAACTGGTCACACCACTTCCACGCGGCTTCGATTTCATCTTTGCGCACAAACAGGTTCTGATTGCCGCGCATCACTTCCAGCAACAACCGCTCGTAGGCATCGGGAATCCGTGCGCTGCGATAGGTGTCGGAAAAATTCAGTTGCAGCGGGCCGCTGCGCAGTTGCATGCCCTTGTCCAGGCCTTGCTCCTTGGTCATCACTCGCAGGGAAATCCCTTCGTCCGGTTGCAGGCGGATGATCAGTTTGTTGCTGATCTGCAGGCGCTGCTCGGGGGCGAAGATGTAGTGGGACGGTTCCTTGAAGTGGATGACGATCTGCGACAGCTTTTGCGGCATGCGCTTGCCGGTACGCAGGTAGAACGGCACCCCGGCCCAACGCCAGTTGCGGATATCGGCACGCAGGGCGACGAAGGTTTCGGTGTCGCTCTGGGTGTTGGAGTTCTCTTCTTCCAGGTAACCCGGCACCGGCTTGCCCGCGCTGTAGCCGGCGATGTACTGGCCGCGCACTACCTGGGTGGTCAGGCCTTCCGGGCTGATGGGCGCCAGGGCCTTGAGCACCTTGACCTTCTCGTCGCGGATGCTGTCGGCAGAGAGGTCCGCCGGCGGGTCCATGGCGATCAGGCAAAGCAGTTGCAGCAGGTGGTTCTGGATCATGTCCCGCAGCTGGCCGGCCTTGTCGAAGTAGCCCCAACGGCCTTCGATGCCAACCTGCTCGGCCACGGTGATTTCCACGTGGGAGATGTAGTTCTGGTTCCACTGGGTTTCGAACAGGCTGTTGGCGAACCGCAGGGCGATCAGGTTCTGGACGGTCTCTTTGCCCAGGTAGTGGTCGATGCGGTAGGTGCGGTTCTCCGGGAAGAACTGCGCCACGGCGTCGTTGACCTTGCGCGAGGACTCCAGGTCCGAGCCGATGGGTTTTTCCAGCACGACGCGGGTGTTTTCCGCCAGGCCGACCTTGGACAGGTTCTCGCAGATGGCGCCATACACGGCAGCCGGTGTGGCGAAGTAGGCAATCAGGGTTTGCGCAGTACCGGCAATTTCCGCCAGGGCAACATAGTCGCCGGCATTCTTGAAGTCGACGTGTACGTAGGTCAGGCGGGCCAGGAAACGCTGGGCGATCGCTTCGTCCAGTTCCTTGCCGACGTAGTTGCGCAATTCTTTTTCGATATGGGCCACGTGGTCCTGCGCAGAACCGGCCTCACGGGCCAGGGCCAGGATGCGCGTGTCGTCGTGCAGCAGGCCCGCGCCATCGAGTTGATAGAGGGCAGGAAATAACTTGCGCAGCGCCAGATCACCCAAGGCGCCAAACAGGGCAAAGGTGCAGGGTTCTACGGTTATCGAAGGCATGATGTTTGTTCTTTTATCAAGTTAAGCTACAAATACCTTTTTTCAAGGCATCACTCAAGGAAAAATGTAGTAATAACCACAACATTTTCCCGAAATACGCATTCCGAGTGGTGGTGTTCAGCTACCCTCAGTAGGATAGGCCACCGCAAAAGACCACTGGTCGATTGGTTGCCACCTTTTATTTGCATCGTCGCCCGAAGGAAAGACTGAATGGACCGCGTGCGAAATCTTCTGGAACAGATCCAGAACCGCCTCGAAGAATTGAACAAGGCTGAGAAAAAAGTCGCCGAGGTCATCCTGCTCAACCCACAGCAGGCGACCCGCTTCTCTATCGCCGCCCTCGCCCAGGCCGCTTCGGTCAGTGAACCGACGGTCAACCGTTTCTGCCGTTCGTTCGGCGTGAGCGGTTACCCTGAACTGAAATTGCAGCTCGCGCAAAGCCTGGCCAGTGGCGCAGCGTACGTCAGCCGCGCCGTGGAAGCCGATGATAACCCCGAGGCCTACACCCAGAAGATCTTTGGCAGTGCCATCGCGTCCCTGGACAGCGCCTGCCAGGCCCTGGACCCGGCCCTGATCAGCAAGGCCGTGGACTTGTTGATCCAGGCGCGGCAGATCCACTTCTTCGGCCTGGGTGCTTCGGCCCCGGTAGCCATGGATGCGCTGCACAAGTTCTTCCGCTTCAACCTGGCGGTGACCGCTCACGCCGACGTGCTGATGCAACGCATGATCGCCTCGGTGGCCCACACCGGTGAGTTGTTCGTGATCATTTCCTACACCGGGCGTACCCGTGAACTGGTGGAAGTGGCGCGTATTGCCCGCAGCAACGGCGCCTCAGTACTGGGCGTGACTGCCGAGAACTCGCCGTTGGCCAAGGCCAGTACCGTGAGCTTGAACATTCCATTGCCGGAAGACACCGACATCTACATGCCGATGACCTCGCGGATCATTCAGTTGACAGTGCTGGACGTGCTGGCGACCGGGATGACGTTGCGCCGTGGGGTGGATTTCCAGCCGCATTTGCGCAAGATCAAAGAGAGCTTGAATGACAGCCGGTATCCGGTGGGGGATGAGTTCAACTAAGCCTGGCATCTCGACCAGCATTACCGGCCCTTTCGCGAGCAAGCCCGCTCCCACATTCGACCGCATTCTCATGTGGGAACTTGGTCAAATGTGGGAGCGGGCTTGCTCGCGAAGAGGCCATTAGCAACACCGCTAAACCCCAGCCCGAGCCTGCAAACTAAGGTGCGCCCTCTCCCCCGGCGCCAAACTCGCCCCGGCCATCGCCGACTCCACGCACACAAACCCCGACGCCTCGTTGAAGCTCACCCCCAATAGAGGCCGGCTGCCCGGGTGCCACACCACGGTGTCCGCGCTGTCGCCGGTGTCGATGCACAGTTCGCGCTGCCAGGCGTGGTCCTTGAGCTGCAATTCGCCGTCATGCTGGAACACCCGCTGACAGCCACCGTCCACCCGCAATTCGCCTTCCTGCTGGCAGGCCTGGCGGCTGAGTTGGTCGTAACCCTGCGCTCCGTCGAGCCCAGACAGCGCTATCTCATCAACGTGACCAATACGCCAGTAAGCGTGCAAAGCATGGCTCAATTGGCAAGGCAGTTCGTCTTGATGCTCGGTGCTCAAGCGCAACTCCAGGGTTTCGCCCAAATGCGCGTGCAGGTCCACCTGCCAGTCGCACAGTTGTAATTGCCAGTGCAGGCGCACGCCGTCGTCGTCGGTGCTGCTGTCCAGCAGTTTCCAGTCGATCAAGCGCGCCCAACCATGGGACGGCCAGGCGTTTTCGCTGGGGTGACGGCCATACCACGGCCAGCACACCGGAATACCACCGCGGATGGCCCCCACCTGCGGCCACTTGGCCGCGCACCACAGCCAGGGTTTTTGCCCCTTGGGCTGAAAATGCAGCAGTTGCGCGCCCTGGCGGCTGAACACCGCCTGGCACAGCGGATGGTCGATCACCAACACATCGCGCATCTGAAAGCGTTCCCAGGCAAACACCGGGCGTTCGCGCAGGGATTTGAAAAAGCGTTGCAGCGGTTGCTCATGCATGTGCCACTGTCCTGAATGTCTTCACGGTGCTGCCCAAAAAAAGCGGGTAGCCATGGCTACCCGCAAAATGCGCACAGAGAGAAGGAGCTTATCGCAACAGCGTTAGAACGTAGACTGAATTTTCAGGCCCGCTACCAGCGCGTTGTCGACTTTATCTACGCCGCCCGGTTGCACGACGTATTGCAGGTTGGGACGCACGGTCAGCCAGTTGGTGACGTGGAAGCCGTAGTTGATTTCAAAGTTGTACTCGGTTTCGCGGATCGGCCGGTACAGCGGGTTGTCGTAGTCGTCCACACCATTGGCGGCGTTGAGCAACTCAGCGTCTTTCTTCACGTCTTTGTTGACGTGCAGACGCGCCGCGCCAATGCCGACGTCGTCTTTTGGACGCGCATCGAATGGGCCTTTGTACACCAGCATCAACGACTGGTAGTTGTCGACGGTGTTGGTTTCTTTGTCGTGGAACGTGGCGTTGGCCGCAATGTTCAGGCCACGGGAAGCATCACCGTTGTGGCTGGTGAGTTGCTGCTGGGCAACGAACCAGTAGCCTTTTTTGCTGCTGTGGGTGCGGTAGGCTGCGCCTGTGGTGGCAGCATCGTTGCCATTGACGTCTTCACGTACGTCGGCAGCATCGGCGGCGCTCTTGTAGTAGCCGACACGGTATTCGCCCGGCAGGCTGTTAACCTTCGGCGACCAGACCAACTCCACCGGAATCACGGTGCCCTTGGTGCCACTGCCGCTGAGCTTGAAGCCGTTGCCGTGCTCCAGCTGCGATGGGTTCTGGTTGTACGCACCAATTTGCGCATACAGCTCTGGGGTGATGTGGTACTTCACGCGGATAGCCGCTTGGCTGACTGGCCAGTTGTACCACGTGCCCACATAGTTACCGACCTGGGAGCCGCAGAACGACAGGTTCTGGAAGTCGCACGGGAAGGTGTTGAAGTCTTCGCCTTCACCGAAATAACCGAGTTTCACGTCGAGCTTGTTGTCGAACATCTGGTGCTGGATCCAGAACTGGGTCAGACGCACCATGTGGCCACGACCGTACACTTCCATCGACGAGCTCAGCGTGCCGGCACGCGGGTCACCAATGCGGTCGTTGGAGATGTTTTGGCCATTACGGTTGGTCAACTGGATCTTGGCCTGGGTGTTGTCCCAGCCCCACAGCTTTTGCAGGTCCAGGGCTACACCCAGACCGAACTGGTCGGCGTAGCGACCGGTCTTGTCGTTGTTGTAGCCGCCGTGGGCGTTGTAGCCCATTTCCCCGACGTAATCAGCCTTGATGTCGATACCTTGCTCGATCAGCTTGGTACGCTCACCGCCCCAATCGCCGGTCATCCACTTGGAATCGGCGCTGAACGCTTCGTCCGCCATCGCATTGGCGGACAAAACCAGGGCTGCTGCTGCTGACAGTTGGCAGATCAGCCGAGCATTGTTGTGTTGCTTTTTCATCCCTACATCCTCGTCTTTATTGTTATTAAACTGTTTTTATCTAACGCGGTTTACTTTTTTTATCTAAAACAACAACTTATCTTCTTTTGTGGGAGCCGGGCTTGCCCGCGATGCAGGCAACTCGGTCCTTCAGTTACAACGCGGTGATGCCATCGCGGGCAAGCCCGGCTCCCACAGGGACAGGCTGTGACTGCACAGTGCCCAGACGCTCGCCGGTATTGGCGTCGAACAACAAAACCTTGGCTGGATCAAATTGCAGGGTCAGGGTCTCACCCACCTGCGGCGCCACGTCGGGTGCCAGGCGGCAGCAGACCTTGGTGTCGTTGAGTTGCACGAACACCAGGGTGTCCGGGCCGGTCGGCTCGGTAACCTGCACCTCAGCGCGAATGCTCGATGCACTGTCGCCTTCGCCTGTCGCCAGCATGATCTGCTCCGGGCGCAGGCCCAGGATCACATCGCGGTCTTCAAGGCCGGCATCCGTCACGTTCAGCGCCAGCTCGCAACGGGCCTGGCCGCTGTCGAGCAGGGCCACCAGGCGACCGTCCTTGCGTTGCAGGCGCAGGGGCACAAAGTTCATCGGCGGCGAACCAATAAAGCTTGCCACGAACTGGTTGGCCGGGTTGTTGTAGATGTCTTTGGGCGTGCCGAACTGCTGGATGATGCCATCCTTCATCACCGCCACTTTGTCGCCCAGGGTCATCGCTTCGATCTGGTCGTGGGTCACGTAGACGGTGGTGGTCTTGAGACGCTGATGCATCAGTTTCATTTCGGTACGCATCTCGACGCGCAGCTTGGCGTCGAGGTTGGACAGCGGTTCGTCGAACAGGTAGATCTTCGGCCGACGCGCCAGGGCTCGGCCCATGGCCACGCGCTGTTGCTGGCCACCGGAAAGCTGGCCCGGCTTGCGGTTGAGCAGGTGTTCGATCTGCAACAGCTTGGCCACGCGCGCCACTTCGGCGTCGATGTCAGCCTGGGGCATCTTGCGGATCTTGAGGCCGAACTCGATGTTCTCGCGCACGCTCATGGTCGGGTACAGCGCGTAGGACTGGAACACCATGGCGATGTCGCGATCCTTGGGGCTCATGCCGCTCACGTCTTGGTCGCCGATCATGATCGCGCCGCCGGTGATGGTCTCAAGGCCCGCGATGCAGTTCATCAGCGTGGATTTACCGCAGCCCGAAGGGCCGACCAGGATCAGGAATTCGCCTTCCTTGATCGACAGTTCGATGTTCTTCAAGGTGTCGGGCAGGCCGGCGCCATAGGTCTTGTTTACATTGCGAAGTTCAAGCGTAGCCATGATTACCCCTTGACCGCGCCGGCCGTGAGGCCGCGCACGAAATACTTGCCTGCGATCACATAGACCAGCAGGGTCGGCAGCCCGGCGATCATCGCCGCTGCCATATCCACGTTATATTCCTTGGCCCCGGTGCTGGTGTTGACCAGGTTGTTCAGCGCCACCGTGATGGGCTGGGAGTCGCCGCTGGAGAACACCACGCCGAACAGGAAGTCGTTCCAGATCTGGGTAAATTGCCATATCAGGCAGACCATGATGATGGGCGTGGACATCGGCAGAATGATCTGACGAAAAATAGTGAAAAATCCTGCGCCATCCAGGCGTGCCGCCTTGATCAGCGCATCCGGAATGCTCACGTAGTAGTTACGGAAGAACAGCGTGGTGAACGCCAGGCCGTAGACAACGTGCACAAACACCAGGCCGGTGGTGGTACTGGCCAGGCCCATCTTGCCGAGGGTGAACGACGCCGGCAGTAGCACGGTCTGGAACGGCAGGAAGCAACCGAACAACAGCAGGCCGAAGAACAACTGCGAACCCTTGAAGCGCCAGAACGACAGCACGTAGCCGTTCAAGGCACCGATGGCGGTGGAGATCAGTACAGCGGGAACGGTGATCTTGATCGAGTTCCAGAAGTAGCCATCCACCGTGGCCCAGGCCTTGACCCAGCCGATGCCGGTGACCACGGTGGGCCAGCTCAGCAGGTTGCCGGTGCTGATGTCTTCCGGGGTCTTGAAGCTGGTGAGCAGCATCACCACCAGCGGCACCAGGTACAGCAACACAGCGAGGATCAGCACCGCGTAGATCGCGATGCGGCTCAGGCTGATGGAAGGTTTGGAGGCGAGACTAGTCATTACGCTTGGTCCTCAGCTCGGAGTAGAGGTAAGGCACGATGATCGCAAGGATCGCACCGAGCATCAGGATGGCACTGGCCGAGCCCATGCCCATCTGGCCACGGCTGAAGGTGAACGAGTACATGAACATCGCCGGCAAATCGGACGAGTAGCCTGGGCCGCCAGCGGTCATCGCCGCCACCAGGTCGAAGCTCTTGATCGCAATGTGCGCCAGGATCATCACCGCACTGAAGAACACCGGGCGCAGGCTTGGCAGCACCACGCTCCAGTAGATGCGCGGCAGGCTCGCGCCGTCGATTTGTGCGGCACGGATGATCGACTGATCAACACCTCGCAGGCCCGCGAGGAACATCGCCATGATAAAGCCCGAGGCTTGCCACACGGCGGCGATTACCAGGCAGTAGACCACGCGATCCGGGTCGATCAGCCAGTCGAGACGGAAGCCTTCCCAGCCCCAGTCCCGCAGGAGTTTGTCCAGGCCCATGCCCGGATTGAGCAGCCATTTCCAGGCCGTACCGGTGACGATCATCGAGAGCGCCATCGGGTATAGGTAAATGGTGCGAATAAAGCCTTCGCGGCGGATTTTCTGGTCGAGGAAAATCGCCAGCGTCACGCCGATTACCAACGTGATGCCGATAAACATCCCGCCAAACAGCGCCAGGTTCTTGCTCGCCACCCACCAACGGTCGTTGTCGAACAACCGCTCGTACTGCGCAAGGCCCGCCCATTTGTAACTGGGCAGGAACGTGGACGTGGTGAACGACAGCACAAACGTCCACAGGATGTAGCCGTAGAAGCCCACCAACACGATGAACATGCTGGGCGCCAGCACCAACTTGGGTAGCCAGCGCTGCAGTGCATCGAACGGCGAGGCTTTGCTGAACACAGCAACAGAACTCATGGGGAAATCCAATACAGGGAAAAAGGACGAGCATGGCGCTTTTATTGTAGGAGCGAGCTTGCTCGCGAAGGCCTTCAACGATGACGCGAGCATCCAGGATGAACGCGGTGACCTTGAGTTTTTCGCGAGCAAGCTCGCTCCTACAGATACAACTTACTTCGCAGACTTGATCGCAGCGCCCAGTTTCTTGGCGGTGTCGGCCGGGTCGGCTTTCGGGTCGTTGATGAAGTTGGTCACGACGTCAAAGAACGCACCTTGCACAGCCAGGGTGGTGGCCATATTGTGCGCCATGCTTGGCTGCAGGCCGCCGGTCTTGGCGTCTGCCAGGAAGTCTTTGGCCGCGGTTTGGGCGCAGGAGTCAAAGCCGTAGCTATCCATTTTGGTCAGCATGTCGTTGCGCACAGGGATCGAACCCTTGTTGATGCTGAACACTTTCTGGAAGTTTTCACCCAGCACGACTTTGGCAATGTCCTGCTGGCCAGCAGCGGTGCCTTTGTCTTTCTGCTTGAACACCGCGAGGGAGTCGATGTTGTAGGTGAAGGCTTTGTCGGTGCCCGGGAAGGCTACGCACTCGTAGTCTTTACCGGCGACTTTCTTGGCGGCAGTCCATTCGGACTTGGCCCAGTCACCCATGATCTGCATGCCGGCCTTGCCATTGATGACCTTGCCTGCTTCGAGGTTCCAGTCCTGGCCTTTGCCGTCAACGTCCATGTAGGTCGCGACTTTCTTCAGCTCGGTGAGGGACTTGACCATTTCCGGGCCAGTCAGCGCGCCGTTATCCAGGTCAACCAGGGCTTTCTTGTAGCCATCGGCACCCATCACCGAGAGCACAACGGCTTCGAAGACAGTGCTGTCCTGCCAAGGCTGGCCGCCGTGGGCGAGCGGGATGAAACCCGCGGCCTTGAGCTTGTCGCCCGCCGCGTAGAATTCTTCGAGGGTGGTTGGGTTCTTGGTGATACCGGCTTTCTTGAAGACTTCCGGGTTGATCCACAGCCAGTTGACGCGGTGGATGTTGACCGGTACGGCGACGTAGTCACCGTCGTACTTCACGGTATCGGAGACTTTCTTGTCGAGCAGGGAGTCCCACTTTTCTTCTTTGGCGACGTCTTTGAGCACGTCGGTGTCGAGCAGGCCGGTGGACGCCCATTCCTGGATGTCCGGGCCTTTGATCTGGGCAACGCCGGGTGGGTTGCCGGCCACTGCGCGGCTTTTGAGCACGGTCATGGCCGTAGCACCACCGCCGCCGGCGACGGCACCGTCTTTCCAGGTGAAGCCGTCTTTCTCAACTTGGGCCTTCAGGACATCTACTGCCGCTTTCTCACCGCCAGAGGTCCACCAATGCACCACTTCAACCGTACCTTTGGAGTCGGCTGCAAATGCAGTGAGGGGAAACAACGAGGCAATGGAAATAGCGACGGCGAGGCGATTAATCGCGTTCATCTGAGTACCTTTTTTTGTTGTTATGCATGCAAGTCTAGAGCTTGCGCTGCACGGAGTTTAAACAGGGATGTTTAGGGCGCAGGTAACAAAGGGACGTACAAATGTCACCAAGTGGTGACATAAGCACCGCTTCCCAATGCACTGGCCATGCTTGGCGCTAACGGTAGCGCAGGCAGCAGAACCGCTTGCCAGGCATGGTACAGGTCCGGTTTGCCGCCCCATATAGTGCTGCTGGGCGTGTTATGCGGGCTGAGTTCGTGGTGCCAACTGCCGTGGGTACGGTCGATGAAATGGGTTTCGCAAAATTCCCAGAAGCGCCGGTACCAGGTTTCGTAATGCAGCTCGCCGGTACGCTTGAGCAGGGCCTGGGCTGCGGCGCTGGCTTCGGCGTGGGTCCAGTGCAGGCGTTCACGGACCACGGGCCGTTGGTTCCAGTCGAGGGTATAGACGATGCCGAGGGCGCCATCGACGGCCCAGGCGTATTCGCAGGCGCTGGCGAACAGGCCTTTGGCGTCGGGCAGCAGCCAGTCGGGCGTGACCAGGCCGGCGCGCAGGCGTGCGGCTTCCAGGTGCAGCACCAGCCGCGCCCACTCAAAACCGTGACCGGGGGTGATGCCGTAGGGTCGGAAGCCATCGGCAGGGTTGTCTTCGTTGTAGCCGAGTAACGGTTGCCATTGCGCGTCGAAGTGCTCGATCACCATGAACTGGTTGGCGGCGGCGTGGGTGTGGATCACCCGCTCGACAATGCGCAACGCACGGTCCAGCCAGCGATTGTCACCGGTCACATCGGCTAGCGCCAGGAAGGCTTCGGTGGCGTGCATGTTGCTGTTGGCGCCGCGATAGGCTTCGACACCGCTCCAGTCTTGGGCGAAGGATTCGAGCATCGCCCCCTCATCTTCACTCCAGAAGAACTGGTCGATGATATGGATCGCGTCGTTTAGCAGCATTTGCGCCCCCGGCGCGCCAGCCACTACCGCCGAGCTGGCGGCCAGGGCCACGAACGCGTGCAGGTAGGCGGCCTTGCCACGGTTGCCATCCAGGGCGTGGGGAGTGGCGAACCAGCCGCCATGCTCAGCATCCTTCAACGGGCCACTGAGGGCCGCGACACCGTGGGCCACCAAGTCGGCATAACCGGGAAGCCCCATGGCGTGGGCCATGGCGAAGCTGTGGGTCATGCGGGCAGTGTTCATGGTTTCGGCGTGGGCATCGGCCGGCAGTTGGCCTTTATCGTCCAGGTTGCCGAAGCCGTCGGCCAGGCGCGAAGCCTTGGCGAATGACAGCAGGCGCTGGCCTTCGGCAGCGAGCCAGGCACGGTGGGCAGGTGCGTTCAGCCAACTGCTAGCGGGCAGTGGGTGGGTGGTCATGGGTAGCCCTTATTATTGTTTGCGGGATGACCGGAGTCTAAACAAGGGTGGGGTGGGGGGTAAGTCACGAAGGGCAAGGGAAATGTCACCAGCCAGTGACATTCTTAGGATCAAGCAATA
The DNA here is from genome assembly GCF_050432925.1 of Pseudomonas sp. 18175. NCBI lineage: Bacteria > Pseudomonadati > Pseudomonadota > Gammaproteobacteria > Pseudomonadales > Pseudomonadaceae > Pseudomonas > Pseudomonas sp. 18175. Next base: position 22,908 of record NZ_JBKFTO010000007.1, read on the forward strand.
TTTGGCTCTTGGCCCCAATCTAAAATGTGGGAGCGGGCTTGCTCGCGAATGCGGTGTGCCAGTCGCTCGATTCATTGACTGATCCACCGCATTCGCGAGCAAGCCCGCTCCCACATTTAGGTCGGCTTACACCCGCTAACCCATCACTGCCCTGCTCGCGCCGGAGCATTCAATTGTTGTTGCAGGTTCTGCACCTGGCTCTGCAAGGTGGTGATATTGCGCGTGGTCTGGATGCGGAACACGTCGAACTCTTTATTGGTCGGCGCATCGCTGTTGGCGGGCTTATTGTCCTGCTCGCTTTTAAGCACCACCAGGTCCTGCTCCAGTCGGGCGATAGCGGCGCTCGGATTGCCCTGTTTCTTCAACGCAGCGACGTCAGCAGCCAGGTCTTTGACCTGAGTATCCCCTTGCGCCGCCTTGAGGGTGGCCACGGCGTCGGTCAGGGCTTGTACCTGGCCTTGCAGCTTGCTGTTGGCGTTGGACAGTTCGGTGGTGCTGGCAGTCATTTGCGCCAGGCGCTTGTCCAGTTCGGTAGCCTGACCAGCCACGCCGACTTGCTGCTTGCCCTGCTCCAGCAACTGGCTTTCAAGTTGCTTGATCTGCAGTTTCAGCGCTTCGCTGCCATTGTTCACACTGGCCTCGCTGGCCACGACCTTGCCGGAAATGTCCTGCAAGCGCCCTGCCGCTTCTTCACTGATACGCGCAAAGCTTTCCTGGGTGGCAACCAATTGCTGGCCCATCAGGGAAATCTGCTGGAAGCTCCACCAGGCCAGGCCGGCAAAGGCGATCAGCAGCGCGCCGATCAAGGCCCACAATGGGCCGGTGCTGGCGCTCTTGACCTTGACCACCGGCGTGTTGCGCGAGCGCACCGAGGTGGCGGGACGGGGTTCGAAATCGTCGTCATCCCCAACATCGGCCCGCAGGCTGGGAACGTTGTCGAAGTCGTCGTCTTTAGCATCGTTGCGCATGAATCAACCCTGAATCGGTGAGGTGGCTAGCTGAGAAGCCCAGCGGCGGGAGTATAAACCGCGCTCCCGTCGCACTGATCGACCCGGAACCACAGATTCGGTTCCCGATGTGTTGCCTGTTGTGACTTTACTTCAAGCCTGGATCCTGGGCTTTCCACCAACTACAGAACTCGTCGAGGGCGGTCCACAGGCTGACCTTGGGGTCGTAGTCCAGATAATGCCTGGCCCGGCTGATATCCAGGGTGAAATCTTTGTTCATGACCTGCATGCCCAGACGCGATAACGCAGGCTCCGGTCGGCCGGGCCACATCGCACAAAAGGCTTCGTTGAGTGCCGCCACGCTGTAGGACAGGCCGTAGGAGCGGTAACGGGTCACCTGGGGCAGCTCCATCTGGCGCATCACATAATTCACCACATCCCACACCGGCACCGGCGTGCCGTTGCTGATGTTGTAGGCCCGGCCCAGTGCCGAACCCGGGGCGAGCAGGCTGCTGAGCAAGGCTTCGTTAAGGTTGTGCACGCTGGTGAAGTCGACCTTGTTAAGGCCGTCACCGACGATGGCCAGGCGGTTCTTGCGCTGCATTTTCAGCAGGCGCGGGAAGATGCTCATGTCCCCGGCACCCGTGACAAAACGCGGGCGCAGGGCGATGACTTCAAGACCGAATTCCTGGGCGCCAAACACCTTTTGTTCCGCCAGGTATTTGGTCGCGGCATAGGGGTGCTTGAAGCGTTTGGGGACTTGCTCTTCGGTCAAACCCAGGTGATCACGGCCGTCGAAATAAATCGAAGGTGAGGACAAGTGCACCAGGCGCCCCACATGCTGCTTGAGGCAGGCTTCGACGACGTTTTCAGTCACCAGCACATTGCCCTGGTGAAAGTCCTGGTACTTGCCCCACAGCCCGACAGCCCCAGCGCAATGCACCACCGCTTCGACATCGCGGCACAGGTGGCGCACCAGGTCGGCATCGTTCAGGTCACCCTGGATAAACTCAGCGCCGCGCCTGACCAGGTGTTCCACCCCTTCGGCGCGTCGCCCGTTGACCCGCACGTCCAGGCCTTGCTCCAGGGCGAAACGCGCAAAGCGCCCGCCGATGAAGCCGCTTGCGCCGGTGACCAGAATTTTCATGTATTACCCCGTGTTCTTTCATTTTTCATCACTGTTGCCTTGACGCCCGCCATCACTCCAACGGCACCAACCATTGCCCACAGGCCTGGGCCAGATGGTCGGTCAACAGGCCCAACAGTTGTCCGCCACTGCGCCAATGATGCCAGTACAACGGCACATCGATGGGCTTATCTGGTAACAACTCCACCAGCACGCCCTTTAGCAATTGCTCGCGCACCTGCAATTCCGGCACCAGGCCCCAACCAAGACCGGCTTCGGTCAAGCGGATAAACCCTTCGGATGACGGGCACAAATGGTGCTCGAAACCACCATCCACGCCGAGGGACGCCAGGTAACGATGCTGCAGGAAATCATCCGGGCCAAATACCAGGGCGGGTGTGCGAGCCAACTGATCGGCACGCACACCGTTCGGGAAATGCCGCGCAATAAATGCCGGGCTGGCCAATGCCCGGTAGCGCATGGCGCCCAACAACAGGCTGCGGGCGCCGGCCACGGGGCGTTCGCTGGCGCAGATACAGGCGGCTACCTCACCGGCGCGCATGCGCTTGAGGCCTACGGTCTGGTCTTCGACCACCAGGTCCAGCAACAGATGCTGCTCGGCGCAAAACCCGCTGACAGCCTCGGCCCACCACGTGGCCAGGCTATCGGCATTCAGGGCGATGCGCAGGCGCTCGGGCATGCCTTCTTCATCCAGCGCCGGCACCTGGCTTTGCAGGTCACGTTCCAGCAAGCGCACCTGCTGCACATGGTTGAGCAGACGGCGGCCAATATCCGTGGGCGTCGGCGGCGTGGCGCGTATCAACACCGGCTGGCCGATGCGTGCTTCCAGTAACTTGATGCGTTGGGAGATCGCCGATTGCGACAACCCCAGCACCTGGGCGCCACGTTCGAAGCCGGCCTGTTCCACCACCGCCGCCAGGGCGGAAAGCAATTTATAGTCGAACATCAGTTTCTCTAATGAGCGATCAGCAATATTGGTTTTTCTTATACAGCCTCGCCCCCGAGAATGACCAGCATTGCTTACCTCTATTAAAGGATCCTTCACATGGCTGGCGAAACCGCCCTGGCAACCCTGCTGCGCAGCATGAGCCCGCACTTGAATGACGGTGACTACGTATTCTGCACCTTGCCCGACAACCGTATCCCGGCAGGTTGCGAGGTGATCGGCAGCTTTCGCGAACAGGAAGGCCTGACGCTGATCGTTGAGCGCCAGCAAGCGGAACAGGCCGGGCTGGCCTTCGACTACGTGGCGGCGTGGATCACCCTGAATGTGCATTCCGCCCTGGAAGCCGTAGGCCTGACTGCCGCTTTTGCCAGTGCGCTGGGCAAGGCCGGCATCAGTTGCAATGTGATTGCCGGCTATTACCACGATCACTTGTTCGTCGGCCGCAAGGATGCCCAACGCGCCCTGCAAGTATTACGGCAACTGGCGGCAGACGCGGAGTAACCCCTATGTGGCAAAGCTATGTGAATGGTCTGTTGGTGGCCCTGGGCTTGATCATGGCCATCGGTACCCAGAACGCGTTTGTCCTGGCGCAAAGCCTGCGCCGTGAACATCACTTGCCCGTCGCGGCGTTGTGCGTGGTGTGCGATGCGTTGCTGGTCGCCGCCGGGGTCTTTGGCCTGGCCACGGTGCTGGCGCAAAACCCACTGTTGCTGGCGGTTGCCCGGTGGGGCGGCGCGGCGTTCCTGTTGTGGTACGGCACCCTGGCCCTGCGCCGTGCGTTTTCGGCGCAAAGCCTGGAGCAAGATGGCAACTTCAAGGTGCGCTCACTGCGTGCGGTCATGCTCAGCGCACTGGCGGTGACACTGCTCAATCCTCATGTGTATCTGGACACGGTATTGCTGATCGGCTCGCTAGGGGCTCAGCAAACCGAACCCGGCGCGTATGTGGCGGGTGCCGCCAGTGCATCGTTCCTGTGGTTCGCCACCCTGGCCCTGGGTGCCGCATGGCTGGCACCGTGGCTGGCACGCCCGGCCACTTGGCGTCTGCTGGACGTGTTGGTGGCGGTGATGATGTTCAGCGTGGCGTACCAATTGATCGCGGCTTAGGGAATATTCCAAAACGCTCTGGAACCTCTATCCCACACAGTTGTTGCGTGGTTTTGCCGCACCCCCGGTGCTATGATCCTGCCCCTGCGCCGCAAAGAGTACAAACTCCCCGGCGCTTGTTTGGCCGCCCGTGATCGGCCTTGCGCTCACCGCAACTGACCTGATTAGGAGAATCATCATGGCTTTCGAATTGCCGCCGCTGCCCTACGCACACGATGCCCTGCAGCCGCACATTTCCAAGGAAACCTTGGAATTCCACCACGACAAGCACCACAACACCTATGTCGTGAACCTGAACAACCTGGTGCCTGGCACCGAGTTCGAAGGCAAGACCCTGGAAGAGATCGTCAAGTCTTCTTCGGGCGGCATCTTCAACAACGCCGCTCAGGTCTGGAACCACACCTTCTACTGGAACTGCCTGGCGCCAAACGCCGGCGGCGAACCTACCGGCGCGCTGGCTGAGGCCATCAACGCTGCGTTCGGTTCGTTCGACAAGTTCAAGGAAGAGTTCACCAAGACGTCCGTCGGCACCTTCGGTTCCGGTTGGGGCTGGTTGGTGAAAAAGGCTGACGGTTCGCTGGCCCTGGCCAGCACCATCGGCGCCGGCAACCCGCTGACCAGCGGCGACACCCCGCTGCTGACCTGCGACGTCTGGGAACACGCTTACTACATCGACTACCGCAACGTGCGTCCAAAGTATGTGGAAGCGTTCTGGAACCTGGTCAACTGGAAGTTCGTGGCTGAGCAGTTCGAAGGCAAGACCTTCACTGCCTAAGCACCGCTTGCAGTAGAAAAAGCCCGGCCATGCCGGGCTTTTTCATGGGCGCGATTCAATCAAAGCTGATCACCCTGCCAACTTCCAGTAAATGCCCGCCGCAATGTCCCTTTGACTGCCATCACGGGATTGCCAATACTCATGGCATATTGAGGCCACCCGCACGGAACAAGGAATGACCCTTTGAAGCTGGAACTCAAAAACAGCTTGTCGGTGAAGTTGCTACGGGTCGTGCTTTTATCGGCATTGATCGTGGGTGTGGCACTGAGCGTGGCGCAGATCGTTTTCGATGCCTACAAGACGCGTCAGGCCGTGGCCAGTGATGCCCAGCGCATCCTCGACATGTTTCGCGACCCCTCAACCCAAGCCGTCTACAGCCTGGACCGTGAGATGGGCATGCAGGTCATTGAGGGCCTGTTCCAGGACGATGCCGTGCGCATGGCCTCCATTGGCCATCCCAACGAAACCATGCTGGCGGAGAAAAGCCGCGCGTTGCAGCACGCACCCAGCCGCTGGCTGACCGACCTGATCCTGGGCCAGGAACGCACCTTCACCACCCCGTTGGTGGGCAAGGGGCCCTACAGCGAATATTACGGCGACCTGAGCATCACCCTGGACACGGCCACCTATGGCCAGGGGTTTATCGTCAATTCGGTGATCATCTTCATTTCCGGGGTGCTGCGCGCCCTGGCCATGGGCCTGGTGCTGTACCTGGTCTATCACTGGCTGCTGACCAAGCCGCTGTCGCGGATTATCGAGCACCTGACCTCGATCAACCCCGACCGGCCCAGCGAACACAAGATCCCCCAGCTCAAGGGCCACGAACGCAATGAACTAGGGCTGTGGATCAACACCGCTAACCAGTTGCTCGAATCCATCGAGCGCAATACCCATTTGCGCCATGAAGCCGAAACCAGCCTGCTGCGCATGGCTCAGTACGACTTTCTCACCGGCCTGCCGAACCGCCAGAAGCTGCAGGAGCAACTGGACAAGATCCTGATCGACGCCGGCCGCCGCCAACGCCGCGTGGCCGTGTTGTGCGTGGGGTTGGACGACTTTAAAAGCGTCAACGAGCAGTTCACCTACCAGGCTGGCGACAAATTGCTGCTGGCCCTGGCCGACCGCCTGCGCGCCCACAGCGGCCGCCTCGGCGCCCTGGCCCGCCTGGGTGGCGACCAGTTCGCCTTGGTGCAGGCCGATATCGACCAGCCCTATGAAGCAGCGGAGCTGGCACAAAGCATTCTTGATGACCTGGAAGCGGAGTTCGCCCTTGACCATGAAGGCATCCGCCTGCGCGCCACCATCGGCATCACCCTGTTCCCCGAAGACGGCGACAGCACCGAGAAGTTGCTGCAAAAAGCCGAGCAGACCATGACCCTGGCCAAGACCCGTTCGCGCAACCGCTATCAGTTCTATATCGCCAGTGTCGACAGCGAAATGCGCCGCCGCCGCGAACTGGAAAAAGACCTGCGCGACGCCCTCAGCCGCAATCAGTTCCATCTGGTGTACCAGCCACAGATCAGCTACCGCGACCACCGCGTCGTGGGCGTAGAAGCGCTGATCCGCTGGCAACACCCGGAACATGGCCTGGTACCGCCCGACTTGTTTATCCCGCTGGCGGAGCAGAACGGCACCATCATCCCGATTGGCGAATGGGTCCTGGACCAAGCCTGCCGCCAATTGCGCGAATGGCACGACCAGGGCTTCACCGACCTGCGCATGGCGGTCAACCTGTCCACCGTGCAGTTGCACCACACCGAGTTGCCGCGGGTGGTCAATAACCTGATGCAAATCTACCGCCTGCCGCCGCGCAGCCTGGAGCTGGAAGTCACCGAGACCGGCCTGATGGAAGACATCAGCACCGCCGCCCAGCACCTGCTGAGCCTGCGCCGCTCCGGGGCGTTGATTGCCATTGATGACTTCGGTACGGGTTATTCCTCCTTGAGCTATCTGAAAAGCCTGCCCCTGGACAAGATCAAGATCGACAAGAGCTTCGTCCAGGATCTGCTGGACGATGATGACGATGCCACGATCGTGCGGGCCATCATTCAACTGGGCAAAAGCCTCGGCATGCAGGTAATTGCCGAGGGCGTGGAAACTGCCGAGCAGGAGGCGTACATCGTCTCCGAAGGTTGCCACGAGGGTCAGGGCTACCACTACAGCAAACCCTTGCAGGCCCGAGAGCTGGCCGCCTTTTTGAAGCAGGCGGAGCGCAATAACGCGGTCATTCTCTGACCGATCAAAACGATACTAAATATTTCCCGCGTATAACCCTTTACACAAAATGCAAATCTTTCGCATTATGTCGCAGTTTTTGCGCTCCCCCGCGCGCCCTATCAACAACCGAAGCAGGATGTTCGCCATGATTCGTATGCCCCTGGCCACCGCCAGTCTGCTGGCCATTGCCATTTCTCTCGCCGGTTGCGGCGAAGGTAAAGACAAGGCCGCCGCGCCCCAGGCGCCGACCCCGGCTGCCAGCACTACCGCTCCAGCGGCTGCCACCCCAGCAGGCCAGGTCGACGAAGCAGCCGCCAAGGCTGTGGTCGCGCATTACGCAGACATGGTGTTCGCGGTCTACAGCGACGCCGAGTCCACCGCGAAAACCCTGCAAACCGCTATTGATGCGTTCCTCGCCAAGCCGAACGATGAAACCCTCAAAGCCGCTCGCACGGCCTGGATCGCCGCCCGCGTTCCCTACCTGCAAAGCGAAGTGTTCCGCTTCGGCAACACCATCATCGACGACTGGGAAGGCCAAGTTAACGCATGGCCGCTGGACGAAGGCCTGATCGACTATGTCGACAAGTCCTACGAACATGCCCTGGGTAACCCAGGCGCCACGGCCAACATCATCGCCAACACCGAGATCCAAGTCGGCGAAGACAAGATTGACGTGAAAGACATCACCCCGGAAAAACTCGCAAGCCTCAACGAGCTGGGCGGTTCCGAAGCCAACGTCGCCACCGGCTATCACGCCATCGAATTCCTGCTGTGGGGCCAGGACCTGAACGGCACTGGCCCTGGCGCCGGCAACCGTCCTGCGTCGGACTACCTCACCGGCGACGGTGCCACTGGCGGCCACAACGAACGTCGTCGCGCCTACCTGAGCGCCGTGACCCAACTGCTGGTCAGCGACCTCGAAGAAATGGTCGGCAACTGGAAACCCAACGTCGAAGACAACTACCGCGCCACCCTGGAGGCAGAACCTGCCACCGACGGCCTGCGCAAAATGCTGTTCGGCATGGGTAGCCTGTCCCTCGGCGAGCTGGCTGGTGAGCGCATGAAGGTTTCCCTGGAAGCCAACTCGCCGGAAGACGAACACGACTGCTTCAGCGATAACACTCACAACTCGCAGTTCTACGACGCCAAGGGCATCCGCAACGTCTACCTGGGCGAGTACACCCGTACCGACGGCACCAAGCTGACCGGCGCCAGCCTGTCGTCCCTGGTGGCCAAGGCCGACCCGGCTGCCGACACCGCACTCAAGGCGGACCTGGCAGCGACCGAAGCCAAGATCCAGGTCATGGTTGATCACGCCAACAAGGGTGAGCACTACGACCAACTGATCGCTGCCGGTAACGACGCGGGCAACCAGATCGTACGCGACGCCATCGCCTCGCTGGTCAAGCAGACCGGTTCGATCGAAGCTGCTGCCGGCAAGCTGGGTATCGGCGACCTGAACCCGGATAACGCTGATCACGAGTTCTGATCGGTGCCGAGTTGAAAAAAGGCGACCTTCGGGTCGCTTTTTTTTGCCTGTTTTTCCCCAATCAAACAAACACCACAAAACCCATGTGGGAGCGGGCTTGCTCGCGAATGCGGTGTGTCAGCCACCTAAGCCATCGGCTGATCCACCGCATTCGCGAGCAAGCCCGCTCCCACATTTGACCTGCGGCGATTTCTAGCTTCGGTTTACATGCCCTGCACCCCAGGTAGAATGGCGCCTCTGCCCTATCTCGAGCGAACTTCATGGCGTTGCCGACCCTACGCATCATCGGTTTCATCATCGGCATCTTCCTGATCACCCTTGCGATCGCCATGGTCGTGCCAATGGCCACCCTGGTGATCTTCGAACGCACCGGCGATTTGCCCTCGTTCCTGTGGGCCAGCCTGATCACGTTTATCGCCGGCCTGGCCCTGGTGATCCCCGGTCGCCCCGAGCATGTGCACTTGCGCCCCCGGGACATGTACCTGCTCACCGTGACCAGCTGGGTGGTGGTGTGCATCTTCGCCGCCCTGCCGTTTTTGCTGACCCAGCACATCAGCTACACCGACTCGTTTTTTGAAAGCATGTCAGGCATCACCGCCACCGGCTCCACCGTGTTGAGCGGGCTGGACAGCATGTCGCCAGGCATCCTGATGTGGCGCTCGCTGCTGCACTGGCTGGGGGGTATCGGCTTTATCGGCATGGCGGTGGCGATCCTGCCGCTGCTGCGCATTGGTGGCATGCGCCTGTTCCAGACCGAATCCTCGGACCGCTCCGAAAAGGTCATGCCCCGCTCACACATGGTGGCGCGGCTGATCGTGGCGGCGTACGTGGGCATCACCATCTTCGGCAGCCTGGCCTTCTGGTGGGCGGGTATGGGTCTGTTCGATGCGATCAACCATGCAATGTCGGCGATTTCCACGGGTGGGTTCTCCACCTCCGATGAATCCCTGGCGCACTGGAAACAACCTGCCGTGCACTGGGTGGCTGTGGTGGTGATGATCCTTGGCAGCTTGCCGTTCGCCCTGTATGTCGCCACGTTGCGCGGCAATCGCAAGGCATTGATCAAGGATCAGCAGGTACAAGGCCTGCTCGGCTTGCTGCTGGTGACTTGGCTGGTACTGGGCACCTGGTATTGGTGGACCACCAATTTGCCGTGGCTCGACGCCCTACGCCATGTAGCGGTGAACGTCACGTCAGTGGTCACCACCACCGGTTTTGCGCTCGGGGACTACAGCATCTGGGGCAACTTCTCACTGATGCTGTTCTTCTACCTGGGTTTTGTCGGCGGTTGCTCAGGCTCGACGGCGGGCGGGATCAAGATCTTCCGTTTCCAGGTCGCCTATATCCTGCTCAAGGCTAACTTGAATCAACTGATTCACCCGCGCGCAGTGATCAAGCAGAAGTACAACGGCCACCGTCTCGATGAAGAAATTGTGCGGTCGATCCTGACCTTCTCGTTTTTCTTTGCCATCACCATCTGCGCCATCGCCCTGGCCCTGTCGCTATTGGGCCTGGACTGGATGACTGCGCTTACCGGCGCCGCCAGCACGGTGTCCGGCGTCGGCCCAGGGCTGGGGGAGACCATCGGCCCGGCCGGCAACTTCGCCAGCCTGCCGGATGCGGCCAAGTGGATCCTGTCGTTCGGCATGCTGCTGGGCCGACTGGAGATCATTACGGTGTTTGTGCTGTGTATTCCGGCGTTTTGGCGGCACTGACCGTCGGCGCTTCCAGCAACCGCGCCCGGTATTCGCCGGGCGTGGCATCAAACCAGCGGCGAAACGCACGAAAGAAGTTACTGGGGTCGGCAAAGCCCAACAGGTAGGCAATCTCCAGCAAGGTCATGCTGGGCTGCGCCAGGTATTGCTCGGCCAATTCGCGGCGGGTGTCGTCGAGCAGCGTCTGGAAACTGGTGCCCTCCTCCTGCAAGCGCCGCTGCAGGGTGCGCTGGGACAGGTGCAGGGTCTGGGCCACCACCTCACGCTTGGGCTCGCCCTGGGGCAGCAAGCGGCACAACACCTGCCGCGCCTTGTGGGTCACGCGGCTTTCCGAGAAACGCGCCAGGTATTCGCCGGCAAAGCGATCATGCAGCAGGGCCATGGCCTCGTTGGCAGTGGGCAGCGGTGCGTCCATGTCAGCCCGCTCAAAGATCAACGCGTCATAGGGCGCGTTGAACTCCAACGGCGCGTGGAACGCTTGTTTGTAGGGTGCAAGGTCAGTCGGTTGCTCGCCTTGCAACAGCACTTTGCGCGGTTGCAGGGTGCGCCCGGTCAGCCAGCCGCACAGCGCCAACGCACTGGCCAGCGAAGCTTCGGCGCTTTGCCGGGTGGGCGGCAGATGGTCGCCATGCACCGTCAGGATCAGCGCATAACCTTCGGGTAACAGGCGGAAACTCAGGTCAGCGCTTTCGGCGATGATCCGCTGGTAGCGCACCAGGCGCATAAAGCCCTCGGCCAGCGTATTGCTGGACATCAACGCATAACCGGCTACATGAAACGACGCCGGGCGCACCACCTTGCCCATGTTCAGGCCAATCGCCGGGTTGCCCGACAGCTCCACCGCCCGCTGCCATAGCCGCGTCATGGAGTCTTGCGGGAAGCGTGCATCAGGGTCATCCAGCGCGGCGTAGTCCAGGCCCAATTGCTTGAACAGGGCCCGGCAATCCAGGCCGTCCATTTCCAACGCCTTGACTATCCCCATCGCCCAGCTTGCAGAAGTTGTTCGTTCGCTCATGGCGTCTTCTTAATAAAGCAGGCTTAAAACGGCAGCCAGGAAAGCCAAGGATACTAAAGTGGCATCTATTGTCACTGGCTGTTACCACTGATCACTCTAGACTCAAATAAGCTCCCCGCCGAACATCTGTTGGGCGGCACAACAATCAAAGGGCCGGCCACCGTGGAAAACGTCAAACAATTCAACAGCTTTGCCGAGTTCTACCCGTATTACCTGAGAGAGCACGCCGACAGCACCTGCCGGCGCCTGCACTTTATCGGCACCACCCTGGTAATCGGCATCCTGGCCTATGCCATTGGTCGGGGTTCGCTGGGCTTGCTGCTGGCCGTGCCGATAGCCGGTTACAGCTTTGCCTGGGTCGGCCACTTCTTCTTCGAAAAGAACCGCCCAGCGACCTTCAAGCACCCGTTCTACAGCCTCTTGGGGGATTTTGTGATGTACCGCGACATGATCCTGGGCAAGGTGCCGTTCTAGCCAAACGACCGTTTTAACGATGAAAGTTCCTACATCCGCCGACATAAAATTCTTTTTGTCATTTGCAGTGCTGTATCCTGCCAAGGCTTTTTGAGAGCGCGGAATCACCTGCGATTGAAAAAACAGACCTTGCGAGGAGCGACGACGATGCACGAGATACCTAATCTCCCCTTCCCAAGCCTGCACCCTACTGAGCAGCCAACACCGCAGCAGGCCAGCGACAAGCAGCCTGAGGCCAAAGAAGCAAAACCAGTCGACAGCGAAAGCCAGGACTGACGCCGTACCAGACCGTGTGGAAAGCGCAACATTGAGCGCTTTCCACACTGCCTGAATGAATCGAGATCCCGCCATGACTGACACCCCAGACTCCGCCGTACTCGACGCTGCCTTGCAGATGGTCGATGTATGGAACCGCCTGAGCGCCGACAAACAAGCCCTGCTGCTCAAGCGCTTCGGCACCCAGGAAAACGCCCTGGCCGCCTTGGTTACCACCCAATTGGTGGCCCCTGCGCAGTCTTGATGTGTTTTTGAGCTACCCTTTTTAAGCATTAGCCGCCCTGCCCGGCCAAAGCGCCGGTATCATTAGCAGCCTATCTTTACCTGCTGCGACAGTGGACCTTTCCCATGCCAGATACCCAGCGCCCCCTAGCGGTCACGCTGCAAGTTGTTTCCATCGTGTTGTTCACCTTTATCGGCTACCTGAATATCGGCATTCCCCTGGCCGTGTTGCCGGGCTATGTCCACAGTGAGCTGGGTTATGGCGCGGTCGTCGCGGGCCTGGTGATCAGCGTGCAATACCTGGCCACCCTGCTGAGCCGCCCCTATGCTGGCAAAATCATCGACAACCTGGGCAGCAAGCGTGCCGTGTTGATCGGCCTGGCCGGCTGCGGCTTGAGCGGTGTGTTCATGTTGCTGGCGGCGTGGTTTTCCAGCCTGCCGGTGTTGAGCCTGGCCAGTCTGCTGGTCGGCCGCCTTGTGCTGGGCAGCGCCGAAAGCCTGGTGGGCTCGGGTGCTATCGGCTGGGGCATTGGCCGGGTGGGCGCGGAAAATACCGCCAAAGTGATTTCCTGGAACGGCATCGCCAGCTACGGCGCCCTGGCCGTCGGCGCGCCGTTGGGGGTGCTGCTGGTCAGAAACTTCGGGCTGTGGAGCATGGGGGTCAGCATCATCCTGTTGGCGATCGTTGGGCTGCTTTTGGCCTGGAACAAGGTCGCCGCACCGATTGTGGCTGGCGTTCGCCTGCCGTTCATGAATGTGCTGGGCCGCGTCCTGCCCCACGGTTGCGCGTTGGCGCTGGGCTCGATCGGCTTTGGCACCATCGCCACCTTTATCACGCTGTATTACACCACCCAGCACTGGGATAACGCGGTGTGGGCCTTAAGCCTGTTCGGCGCCAGTTTTATCGGTGCGCGACTACTGTTTGGCAACTTGATCAACCGTATCGGCGGTTTCCGGGTAGCCATTGCCTGCCTGTCGGTAGAAATCCTCGGCCTGCTGCTGTTGTGGCTGGCGCCGGACGCGAACCTGGCACTGGCCGGCGCAGCACTGAGCGGTTTTGGCTTTTCCCTGGTATTTCCGGCGCTGGGTGTGGAAGCGGTCAACCTGGTGCCCGCCTCTAGCCGAGGCGCAGCGGTGGGGGCGTATTCGCTGTTTATCGACTTGTCGCTGGGCATCACCGGCCCGCTGGCCGGAGCCGTGGCGTCAGGGTTCGGCTTTGCGTCGATCTTCCTGTTCGCCGCCCTCGCCGCTCTCGGTGGTTTGCTGCTGAGTGTCTATCTCTACCGCCAAGCACCCAAGGCTCGTGAGGCACGCGGCGACTAAAAGTCGACCTTGCCGCGCCCGGCCTTGATGTTGCCGCGCTTGGTCTTGGATTCAAGCCGGCGCTTTTTCGAACCCAGTGTCGGCTTGGTCGGGCGGCGCTTCTTCTCCACTTTGGTGGCGCTCTGGATCAACTCCACCAGGCGCTCCAACGCATCCGCACGGTTCTGTTCCTGGGTCCGGTATTGCTGGGCCTTGAGCACCAGCACACCTTCACTGGTGATACGGCTGTCCCGCAGCGCCAACAGCCGTTCCTTATAAAACTCCGGCAGCGACGAGGCCGGAATATCAAAGCGCAGGTGCACCGCACTCGACACCTTGTTGACGTTCTGCCCACCGGCGCCCTGGGCGCGAATGGCGGTCAGCTCGATCTCGGCATCGGGCAAGTGCACATTGTTGGAAATCACCAGCATCAATCAAAAACCTTACGCAACGGACAAGCCCAACTCGGACAACAACATCGACGCCTGGGCTTTGGAAATCACGGCGCCTTTGAACAGTTTGGCATCATTGAGGCGAAACCCGCTCAAATCCGCGCCCCGAAGGTCGGCACCGGCGAAATTGGCGCCGTTGATGCGGGCGTGAGCCAGGCTGCAATCAATCAGCTCAGCCTTGCGAAAGTCTGCGTCTGACAGGTCGCTGTCGGAAAAATCCAGGTTATTGAGCACCGTGCGGGCAAACGACAAACCGGACAGAAACGCGCTGTTCAAGCGGGTTTCACTAAAGCTCAGGCCCAGGGACGCGCAATGGGTGAAGTTGGCACCGGTGAGCTTGCAGTGTTCAAAACTCGCCTGGGACAGCTTGCTGCGTTGCCAGCGGGTGTTGTTCAGGTCGCAGCTGTGGAATTGCGCTTCCAGCAGGTTGGCCGCTTCGAAAATCGCGTGGCTGGCACGGCAACTTTTCCACTGCGTGCCTTCCAGGCGTGAGCCAAGAAAGGACGTCTGCATGAGGATGCAGCGCTCGAAGATCCAGTGGTCCAGTGCCATACGTGACAGATCGGCGCCGCTCAGGTCAACGCCGATCAAGCGTAAGGGACCGTTGTGCTGGGCGATCAGGCCTTCCAGCTCATCGCGTTGCAGGGTGCCGCCGTCGATGTCGGTGTGGTGCATGGGGGCCTCCGCGCGTGGCACAAATAAAAACGAGGCGCGAGTCTAACCCGATAGCGCCCACAAAAAACCCGGCAACGCGCCGGGTTTCTGTTTACGGGAAGCGTCCTACTCCAGAACTGTCCCCGAGGTGTTCACGCTGGCTTTTGCCCTGCGCTTATTCTTGACCCAATAACACACCGCCATAAACGCCACCCACACCGGGATCGCGTACACCGACACCTGGATGCCCGGGATCATCAGCATGATCACCAAAATAAACACCACAAACGCCAGGCACACATAGTTGCCGTACGGGTACCACAGCGCCTTGAACAGCGGCACTTGGCCGGTGCGGTTCATGTGCTGGCGGAACTTGAAGTGGGAGAAGCTGATCATCGCCCAGTTGATTACCAGGGTGGCCACTACCAGGGACATCAACAGTTCCAGGGCGTGTTGTGGGATCAGGTAGTTCATCACTACCGCAATCAGCGTGACGGCTGCGGAGGCGAGGATCGAGCGCACCGGCACCCCGCGCTTGTCGATCTTGGCCAGCGCTTTAGGCGCGTCGCCCTGCTCGGCCATGCCCAGCAACATGCGGCTGTTGCAGTAAGTGCCGCTGTTGTACACCGACAGCGCGGCCGTCAGCACCACGAAGTTGAGGATGTGCGCGGCGGTGTTGCTGCCCAGCATGGAGAACACCTGCACGAACGGGCTGCCGCTGTAGGCATCGCCGGAGGCGTTGAGGGTGGTCAGCAGGCTGTCCCATGGCGTCAGCGACAGCAGCACGACGAGCGCGCCGATGTAGAAGATCAGGATGCGGTAAATCACCTGGTTGATCGCCTTGGGTATCACGGTGCGTGGCTGGTCGGCCTCGGCCGCTGTGAAACCGAGCATTTCCAGGCCGCCGAAGGAGAACATGATAATCGCCATGGCCATCACCAAACCGCCCACACCGTGGGGGAAGAAGCCGCCGTGTTCCCACAGGTTGCTCACCGAGGCTTGCGGGCCGCCGCTGCCACTGACCAGCAAGTAGCTGCCCAGGGCGATCATGCCGACAATAGCCACCACCTTGATGATGGCAAACCAGAACTCAGCCTCGCCGAACACTTTGACGTTGGCCAGGTTGATCAGGTTGATCAGCACGAAGAACGCGGCCGCCGAGACCCATGTGGGGATCTCCGGCCACCAGTAGTGCACGTATTTGCCGACGGCCGTCAGCTCCGACATGCCCACGAGAATGTACAGGATCCAGCAGTTCCAACCCGACAGGAAGCCGGCGAAACCGCCCCAGTACTTGTGGGCAAAGTGGCTGAAGGAGCCGGCGACGGGCTCTTCGACGATCATTTCGCCGAGTTGGCGCATGATCATGAAGGCGATAAAGCCGCAGATGGCATAACCCAGGATCATCGACGGGCCGGCGGACTTGAGCACCCCGGCCGAGCCCAGGAACAGGCCAGTACCGATGGCGCCACCGAGGGCGATCAACTGGATATGACGATTTTTCAGGCCGCGTTTCAGCTCGCCTGAAGGGGAATGGGGTCCACTCATGAAAAGGGTCTCACGCAAGGTTTGATGATGTTGAATGCACGTGGCTGACTTGAATCAAGACTCAAGCAGCGCCGCTCAAACCCCAGCGCAGGCACCAGGAGTACAGCGTGTTTCTAACGGTCATGCGTCACCTGTTTGTTTTTATCTGTGACGAAATCGAACCCGCCAGGCTCATGGCCGGGCGGAGTGATCAGGGTGGGTAAACCCTGGGTCTTGGCCTTTTGCGTGGGTACGCAAGGGGGGTCACAGTAAAACGCGGCGGATTGTACACGCTGGAAAGCTTAAGGCCGAGCCTTGTTGTCGCGGATCAAAACTGTCAGATATTCCTTACAGCGCTATACCACTCAATAAACACGCCGCCATATCGTAAACTATTCGTTACAGACCGGAGCACAGACGTTACAGGCACTGAAGATCAACTGTGGGAGCGGGCTTGTGTGGGAGCGGGCTTGATTGCATTTCAAATTCAGACAAAAAAAAACGCCAACCCGAAGATTGGCGTTTTTAGGCAGCGCTTAACAAATCACTGCGGCTTCTTGCGACCAAAACCAGGACGCTGGCCAGAGCCGGCCGGTGCGCCACGGCGTTTGCCCGACGGCTCATCCGCGACCAGTTTAGGACCTGGGCGCTTGTTTGCCGCTGGCTTGGCTGGACGCTTGGTGCTGGCGTTGTCAGCAGGGCGATCGGCTTCACCACGGTTGCTGCGACCACCGGCCGGTGCCGGACGCGGCGCGCGCGGTGCACGTTCGCCTTCCTGACGGGACGGCGCGGTTGGGCGACGCTCACCTTCAATCTGCGGCTCACGGGAGATACGACCGCCAGTTGCCGGTGCATTCAGCGCCGGGCGCAAGGTGCGGGCAACGCGTTCGGTACGCGCCACAGGGCGCGACGATTTACGCTGCATACGCTCAAGCTTGTCTTTGCTCTTGGCGTTCATCTGCGGCATGGCGACCGGCGTCAGGCCCACTTCAGCACTGAGGATGTCGACTTCGTACTGGCTCATTTCGCGCCAGCGGCCCATCGGCAGGTCGGAGTTGAGGAACACCGGGCCGAAACGCACGCGTTTCAGGCGGCTGACCACCAGGCCCTGGGATTCCCACAGGCGACGCACTTCACGGTTACGGCCTTCCATCACCACGCAGTGGTACCAGTGGTTGAAGCCTTCGCCGCCTGGCGCCTGCTTGATGTCGGTGAACTTGGCCGGGCCGTCTTCGAGGACGACGCCTGCTTTCAAGCGCTCGATCATCTCGTCATCGACTTCGCCCCGTACACGCACGGCGTATTCGCGGTCCATCTCGTAGGACGGGTGCATCAGGCGGTTGGCCAGCTCACCGTCGGTGGTGAACATCAGCAAGCCGGTGGTGTTGATGTCCAGGCGACCGATGTTGATCCAGCGGCCTTCTTTAGGCTTAGGCATCTTGTCGAACACGGTCGGACGGCCTTCCGGGTCGTCACGGGTGCAGATCTCGCCGTCGGGCTTGTTGTACATGATCACGCGGCGCACCGATTCGGCAGCCTCTTCACGCTTGATGACCTTGCCATCAATGGTGATTGCATCGTGCAGATCGACGCGCTGGCCGAGGGTGGCCTCGACGCCGTTGACCTTGATGCGTTTCTGGGTGATCCAGGCCTCGACGTCGCGGCGCGAGCCCACGCCGATACGCGCCAGCACCTTTTGCAGTTTTTCGCCTGCTGGGCCGATTTCCTGGCTGTCGTTCTGGTCTTTGTCGTTCATCTTAAGCACCTCCCGGTGGGTCGATTCAGGCGTGGCCTGAAGAGTGTTGAAAGCGGGGTCTTGGCCGAAGAGGTCGGCGAAGGGTCGCGAATCATACGCGTATGGCGCGCGTTGCGCATCAGAGAGTAGTCGATAAAGGCCAAGTCACCTGCTTTACGCCGACCGGTGGACCACAGCAGGTCAAAATGTGGGAGCGGGCTTGCTCGCGAATACGGTGGATCAGTCTCCATCTCCGGTGACTGACCCTCCGCTTTCGCGAGCAAGCCCGCTCCCACAGGGGTTCAGCAGTGTTTGCAGGAACGCGTCAGTCTTCGAATTGGCGGCGCTCGGCCTCAATGGCTTCGGCCAAGGCGCGGGCTTCGTCTTCTTCGTCGCTCAGGGGCGGCTGCTCTAACGCTGCAACGGCGGCCAGGAGTTTTTCGCGGGCTTCTGCAACGCCGAGGATGTCTTCTTCGGGTTCGAGCTCAGGCTCAGGCTCGATGCTTTCCGCAACCTGAGGCTCGGCAACACCATCACGCAACAAATCATCAAAGTCGGTCTTGATGCCCTGCTCCATGTCATCCAATTCCAGCAACAACGTGTGGAAGCTGGTTTCGTCCTTCGGCTCCTCCGGCTCGGCACTGGCATCGGCGAGTTCCTGCAAACCTGCCGGCACCGGCGCATCGTCGAAGTCGAGCACCGGCTCGGCTTCCATCTCGCGCAATTCAGCCAGCGGCGGCAAATCGTCGAGGTTTTTCAGGTTGAAGTGGTCGAGAAACACCTTGGTGGTGGCAAACATCGCCGGCTTGCCGGGCACGTCACGGTAGCCGACGATACGGATCCACTCGCGTTCCAGCAGCGTCTTGACGATATGGCTGTTGACCGCCACGCCCCGCACATCCTCGATCTCGCCCCGGGTGATCGGCTGGCGATAGGCGATCAGCGCCATGGTCTCCAACATCGCCCGTGAATAACGTTGCGGGCGCTCTTCCCACAGACGGCCCACCCACGGGGAAAACTTCTCACGGATCTGCAGGCGATAACCCGACGCCACTTCCCGCAGCTCAAAGGCACGGCCGTCGCAGGATTTACGCAGAATCTCCAGCGCCTTCTTGAATACCGGCGGCTCAGGGCGCTCGGCTTCCTCAAACAGTTCGAACAGGCGTTCCAGGGATTGGGGTTTACCCGAGGCCAGGAGAAAGGCTTCCAGTAGCGGCGCCAGTTCGCGGGGTTCAGTCAGATTCATCGATTCAGCTCTTTATTCGGCTCGCGCCCGCACGTGGATAGCCGCAAAAGGCTCATTCTGGACCAGCTCGACCAAGGACTCCTTGACCAGTTCAAGGATCGCCATAAAGGTCACCACCACCCCCAGGCGCCCTTCTTCTTTGGTGAACAGCTCGACAAACGGCACAAAGCCACCGCCCTTGAGGCGTTCCAGTACATCGCTCATGCGCTCGCGGGTGGACAGCGCCTCGCGGCTGACCTGGTGGCTTTCAAACATGTCGCCGCGGCGCAGCACCTCGGCCATAGACATCAGCAGCTCTTCCAGGCTCACATCCGGCAACAGCTTGCGGGCCCGGGCTTCGGGGGCGTCGAGCTTGGGCACCACGACGTCACGGCCAACGCGGCTCAAACCGTCGATACCTTCGGCAGCAGCCTTGAAGCGTTCGTACTCTTGCAAGCGGCGGATCAGTTCGGCGCGGGGGTCGTCCTCCTCGGCTTCCACCGTCTCCGAGCGCGGCAGCAGCATGCGCGACTTGATCTCGGCAAGCATGGCGGCCATCACCAGGTACTCGGCGGCCAGTTCCAGGCGCACCGACTGCATCAGTTCCACGTAGCCCATGTACTGGCGGGTGATTTCCGCCACCGGGATGTCGAGGATGTTGATGTTCTGCTTGCGGATCAGGTACAGCAGCAAGTCCAGCGGGCCTTCGAAGGCTTCAAGGAAGACCTCCAATGCGTCCGGTGGGATGTACAAATCCAGCGGCATTTCCAGCACGGCCTGGCCGTAGACCATGGCAAATGGCAGTTCCTGCTGGGCGCCGGCCTGACTGTCGACGGTTTCCACGGCGGACATTCAGGCCTCAACCATGAACGGAGCCGGGTCGCCGCAACCCACGCGGATCACTTCGGGCTCGCCGTCGGCCAGGTTGATCACGGTGGAGGCCTTGTTACCGCCAAAACCGCCGTCGATGATCAGGTCCACCTGTTTCTCCAGGAGTTGGCGCATTTCGTACGGGTCTTCCAGCGGCTCGGTTTCACCGGGCATGATCAGCGACACGCTCATCAACGGCTCACCCAGTTCTTCGAGCAGCGCCAGGGCAATGGGATGCTCCGGCACCCGCAGGCCGATGGTGCGCTTCTTGGGATGCAGCAGCAGGCGCGGCACTTCGCGGGTGGCATTGAGGATGAACGTGTAGGGCCCCGGCGTGTGGGCCTTGAGCAGGCGGAAGGTGCCGGTGTCGACCTTGGCGAACAGGCCCAGTTGGGACAGGTCGCTGCAGATCAATGCAAAGTTGTGCTTGTCGTCCAGTTGGCGCAAGCGTCTGACACGCTCCACCGCACCTTTATCGCCGATCTGGCAGCCAATGGCGTAGGACGAATCCGTTGGGTAGATCACCACGCCACCGGCGCGAATGATCTCCACGGCCTGTTTGATCAGGCGCGCCTGGGGGTTCTCCGGGTGAATCTGGAAGAATTGACTCACGTGTTCTACCTGTTCAGACGGTGGCAGTAATGGGGTCATGCTTGAATCGCCCCGACAAGAGCGGCAGGTCTTCAGGTACCTGGCGATACTCGCCGATTTCGGACCACCCACCTGGGCCATGAAAGTCACTGCCGGCGCTGACCAGCAGACCAAATTCGCGGGCAAGAATCGCCAGGCTGCCGACCTGTTCGGCGGGCTGGTGCCCGTTGACCACTTCGATCGCGTGGCCACCCGCTCCAATATAGTCGCTGATCAGCTTGCGGCGCTTGCTGCGGGTGAAATCGTAATGCCAAGGGTGCGCCAGGCTGACCCAGGCCCCAGAGGCCCGCAGGGTCTCGACGGTGTCTTCCAGGGTCGGCCAGTGTTGCTTCACGTCGCCCAACTTGCCGGCGCCCAGCCATTTGCGGAAGGCTTCGGCGCGGTCTTTGACAAAACCTTCGCGCACCATCCAGTCGGCAAAGTGCGGCCGGGCCGGCGCGTTGCCGCTGTCGCCCAGCTCCTGCTGGATCGCACGGGCGCCGTCGAGGGCATTGGGCATGCCTTTGAGGCTGAGTTTGCGGCTGATTTCTTCGGAGCGCAGCCAGCGGCCGTCGTGCAAAGCGGCAATGGCGGCCACCAGCGGCGCGGCGGTTTGATCGAAACCGTAGCCGAGCACATGAATGGTGGCGCCGCCCCAGGTGCAGGACAATTCCACGCCGTTGACCAGTTGCATGCCCAGGGCATGGGCCGCGACTCGGGCTTCATCGAGGCCCTCGAGGGTGTCGTGGTCGGTCAACGCCAGGACTCGCACGCCTTTTTCAAACGCACGCGCAACCAGTACCGCGGGCGCCAGGGCGCCGTCGGAGGCCGTGCTGTGGCAGTGCAAATCAACATTCACGGGAGTGTGTAACCTCAAGTCAGCTGGCGCTTTCGCTACCAAGGATGTTTGTTATTATGCCGCCACATCCGGCTTCTGGCTCTTACTGTGAAACAATTCATCGACTTCATCCCGCTGTTGCTGTTTTTCATCGTTACCAAACTCGACCCAAGGGTCATCGATATCGCCGGCCATGAGCTGTCGTTCGGAGGCATCTACAGTGCCACCGCCGTACTGATCATCAGCTCCATCGTGGTCTACGGCGCCATCTTCATCTCCCAACGCAAACTGGAAAAAAGCCAATGGCTGACCCTGGTCGCGTGCCTGGTATTCGGCGGCCTCACCCTGGCCTTCCACAGCGAAACCTTCCTCAAGTGGAAGGCCCCGGTGGTCAACTGGCTGTTCGCCCTGGTCTTTATCGGCAGCCACTTCATCGGTGATCGCTTGCTGATCAAGCGGATCATGGGCCATGCGCTGACCTTGCCGGAACCCGTCTGGGTGCGGTTGAACGTGGCCTGGATCGTGTTTTTCCTGTTCTGCGGCGCCGCCAACCTGTTCGTGGCCTTTACCTTCCAGGACTACTGGGTCGACTTTAAAGTCTTCGGCAGCCTGGGCATGACCGTATTGTTCCTGATCGGCCAGGGTATCTACCTGTCGCGCCACCTGCATGACGCCGACCCTACTACGCCAAAAACCGAGGACTGACATGCTCTACGCCATCATTGCCACCGACGTTGCCAACTCCCTGGAAAAACGCCTGAGCGTGCGCCCCGCCCACGTCGAGCGTCTCAAGCAACTGCAAGCCGAAGGCCGCATGGTGCTGGCCGGCCCGCACCCGGCGGTAGACAGCAACGACCCGGGCGACGCCGGTTTCACCGGTAGCCTGATCGTCGCCGAGTTCGCCTCCCTGGCCGATGCCCAAGCCTGGGCCAAGGCCGATCCCTACATCGCGGCCGGCGTCTACGCTGATGTCGTGATCAAGCCGTTCAAGCAAGTCCTGCCTTGACCTGGGAATGTGTCGAACCTATTACGTTCGGCACACTCCTAATTGCTCATTATTCTCGGTAACCTGCCGACAACGATCTGAATATTCGTGTGGAATCAGGAGTTCCGATGCGCTTACGTCAGTTGTGTCTGTTGGCAGTGTTAATGATCGGGGCTACGGCCCACGCTGAAGAAACCCCGAACACCGGCAATTCCACGCCACTGTCGTTGAGTGCCGGCAGCCAGATCACCGAGTTGCAGCAACGCTTGAAAGAAAGCGAACGCCAGCGCGAAGAACTGAGCAAGCAACTGCAGAATGCAGACGCCAGCCGCGAAAGCGCCCAATTGAGTCGCCTGCGCCACGAGAACCAACGCCTGGCCCAGCAACTCAAAGATTCACAGGGCGGTGCCTTGACCCGATGGCTGACCGAGCAACAACAGTGGTTTGTCACCGGTGGCGCCGTCGCACTGATCGCCCTGCTGTGCGGGATTTTCGCCAGTGGTGGGCACCGTCGCCGTCGACAATGGCTAAATTGAGTGAGTCATGAGCGAGCTGTTACTGATAGATGATGACCAGGAGCTCTGTGAGCTGCTGACCAGTTGGTTGAGCCAGGAAGGTTTCCAGGTGCGCGCCTGCCATGACGGCCTGAGCGCGCGCAAAGCCTTGGCCGACAATGCACCCGCCGCCGTGGTGCTCGACGTGATGTTGCCCGACGGCAGCGGCCTGGAGCTGCTCAAGCAATTGCGCAACGACCACCCGGAGCTGCCGGTGCTGATGCTCTCGGCCCGGGGCGAGCCGCTGGACCGTATCCTCGGCCTGGAACTGGGCGCCGACGATTACCTGGCCAAGCCCTGCGACCCACGGGAACTGACCGCCCGCCTGCGCGCAGTATTGCGCCGCAGCCACCCGGCGGCAGTGTCGACGCAGCTTGAGCTGGGTGATTTGTGTTTCAGCCCGCAGCGTGGCGTCGTCAGCATCGACGAGCAGGAATTTGCCCTTACCGTCTCCGAAAGCCGCCTGCTGGAAGCCTTGCTGCGCCAGCCTGGCGAGCCACTGGATAAACAGGAACTGGCGCAGATTGCCCTGGGCCGCAAGCTGACCCTTTACGATCGCAGCCTGGACATGCACGTCAGCAACCTGCGCAAAAAGATCGGCCCGCACCCCGATGGCCGGCCACGGATCGTGGCCCTGCGCAGCCGTGGTTACTACTACGCCCCCTGACAGGTGCCTCGTTGCTCTTCTGTGGGAGCTGGCTTGCCTGCGATGGCATCACCTAGATCTAGCTGACAGACCGAGTTGCCTGCATCGCAGGCAAGCCAGCTCCCACATTTGACCTCCTTGATCTCTAGGCTTTTGTCAGCCTCGATAAAAGCTGTCTTTACCCAAGCTTTACGCTCCCCTGACTGCCGCTGACCTTCATCTCCGTAATCTACTCACATCCGGACTCACCGGAATAGAGACAGGAGAATCACCATGCGCAAGACCCTTATCGCTTTGATGTTCGCCGCTGCCCTGCCTACCGTTGCCATGGCTGCCATGCCAGAAGGCCCAGGCCCGATGGGCGGCCCGGAAGGTCACATGATGGGTGGCCCGGGCCACGGCGGTGAACACGGTCCGCGTGGCAAAGGTGGCCCTTTCAGCCAGCTGGACCTGAGCCGCGAACAGCGCCAGCAGATCGGCAAGCTGATGGGCGACCAATGGCACGCTCGCAAAGACCTGACCAAAAAGTACCTGGACAAGCTGCCAGCCGCTGACCAGAAAGCCATGCAGGACGAAATCGCCGCCGGCAAGCAGAAAACCCAAGCCGACATCCGTGCCGTGCTCAAGCCCGATCAACAGAAGAAATTCGACGAGATCGTCAAGAAGCAAGAGCAGCGCCGTGCCGAATGGAAGGAATTCCAGGCCTGGAAAGCGCAACAGCCGCAAAAAGCGCAATAATGCCCACGCGTTAACGCTCCCAGCCCAGTGGCCTCTCGCCACTGGGCTTTTCCTGTTTTGAGGGTTTCCTGTGCGTTCATTGTTCTGGCGCATCCTGGCCAGTTTCTGGCTGGCCATCGCCTTGGTTGCCGGGTTGTCGATCCTGCTTGGGCATATGCTCAATCAAGATGCCTGGATTCTCAGCCGCCACCCTGGCCTTAACAACCTGGCCGAAGAGTGGACCCAGCTCTACGAAACCCAAGGCGAAGACGCCGCCCAGGACTTGTTGCAACAGCGCAAGCGCCAGTACCACATCGACGTGCAAGTGCTGAACGAAAGCGGCGAGCCGGTGGTGCGCGGCACCTTCCCCCGCCGCGCCGCCGCCTTCGAAGCCCGCCAGAACGACAGCCAGGACGGCCATCTACCGTGGCGGCGCCTGACTGCCGAGTACACCAGCGAAAAAACCGGTGACACCTACCTGCTGATCTACCGCATCCCCCACCCGGAACTGGACGCCTGGCACCGCAACAGTCTGCTCTGGCCTTTGAGTGCGCTGGCAATTGCGCTGGTGGTGCTAACCCTGTTCAGCTTGCTGGTCACGCTGTCCATCACCCGCCCCCTCAGCCGCCTGCGCGGTGCGGTGCATGACCTGGGCCAGGCCACCTACCAGCAAAACAGCCTGGCACGCCTGGCCAACCGCCGCGATGAGTTTGGCGTGCTCGCCACCGACTTCAACCGCATGGGCGCCCGCCTGCAAAGCCTGATCGGCAGCCAGCGCCAGTTGCTGCGTGATGTGTCCCACGAACTGCGCTCCCCCCTGGCCCGGCTGCGCATCGCCCTGGCCCTGGCCGAGCGGGCCAGCCCCGAGGAGCGGGAAAAACTCTGGCCGCGCCTGACCCGTGAATGTGATCGCCTGGAAGCCTTGATCAGCGAAATTCTGGTATTGGCCCGCGTCGATGCCGACAACGCCAGCGCCGAGGATGTGGACCTCAATCCATTGCTCAAGACCTTGCAAAAAGACGCCCTGCTCAGCGCGCCGGAGCAAAAAGTACAACTCACCGCCGAAGCCGGCCTGCATCTCAAGGGCTGGCCGACCATGATCGAGCGGGCGGTGGACAACCTGCTGCGCAATGCCCAGCGTTTCAACCCGCCAAACCAGGCGATTGAACTCCAGGCCCAACGCACGGGCGACCGTATCTTGATCAGCGTGCGCGACCACGGCCCCGGCGTCGAAGCCGAGCACCTTAGCCAATTGGGCGAGCCGTTCTACCGCGCCCCAGGCCAGACCGCACAAGGCCATGGCCTGGGCCTGGCGATTGCACGCCGCGCCGCCGAACGCCATGGCGGCAGCCTGGTCCTGGCCAACCACCCCGACGGCGGTTTTATCGCCAGCATCGACCTGCCGCTGGAACCTGGGGTGGTCACACCGCCCTGATCATCTCTTATAGTGGTCCTTCTCTTACGGAGGGCCTTTGATGACTGACCTGCTGACACCCATCCAAGCCGCACTCGATTTACCGCACACACCACTCACCACCACCGAAGCTGGCGCCCTGCCCTCAGCCTTCGCCGTCACCGAACTGGCCAGCGCCAGCATCGGCGCCGCCGGCCAGGCGGTGGCTCAGTTGATCGCGCAACAGACCGGGCGCCTGCCAGGCGTCAGCGTGGACCGGCGCCTGGCATCGTTCTGGTTTTCCTCCTCGATCCGTCCGGTGGGCTGGCAAGTGCCGCCGCTGTGGGACCCGGTGGCCGGAGACTACGCCAGCGCCGATGGCTGGATTCGCCTGCACACCAACGCCCCCCATCATCGCGCCGCTGCCGAGCGCGTACTGGGCAAGGTCGCCGACCGCGTCGCAATGGCCAGCAAGGTCGCCACCTGGAACGCCGCCGAACTGGAGCAGGCGATTGTCGATGCCGGCGGTTGCGCCGCGCAGATGCGTTCATGGCAGGCCTGGCAAGCCCACCCCCAAGGGTTGGCAGTGAATGCAGAAGCCTTGGTGCAACGCCACACGTTTGAAACCACCACCGACAAACCCTGGCGCGGCTCGGTGGCGCGGCCGCTGGCGGGCATCAAGGTGCTGGACCTTACCCGCGTGCTGGCTGGCCCCGTCGCCAGTCGCTTTTTCGCAGGCCTGGGTGCCGATGTGCTGCGCATCGACTCCCTCACTTGGAACGAACCCGGCGTGGTGCCGGAGATGACCCTGGGCAAACGCTGCGCACGCCTGGACCTGAAAAGCCCCGAAGGCCGGCAGATGTTCGAAAGCCTGCTCAAGGATGCCGACATTCTCTTCCACGGCTACCGCGCCGACGCCCTTGAACACCTGGGCTACACCCCCGACGAACTGCAAACCCTCACCCCCGGCCTGATCGACGTGAGTCTCAACGCCTACGGCTGGAGCGGCCCGTGGCGTAATCGCCGGGGCTTTGACAGCCTGGTGCAGATGAGCAGCGGGATTGCTGACGCGGGCATGGCCTGGAAACAGGCGGATAAACCGGTGCCGCTGCCGTTGCAGGCGCTGGATCACGCCACGGGGTATCTGATGGCGGCCAGTGCGATTCAAGCATTGAGCGAGCGATTGGAAACCGGCCGCGGGGGGGCGGCGCAGTTGTCGTTGGCGCGCACCGCATCGTTGTTGATGCAAGCCGGGCAGGTTCCCGAACAACCGCCGCTGAGGGCCGAGGAACCCAATGACCAAGGCTTGCTAGTCGAACAGACCAGTTGGGGCCCAGCCCACCGATTATTGCCACCGTTGAGCATCAGCGGCACACCGTTGCAGTGGGATCTGGCAGCTGGAGAATTGGGGGCACATCGGGCGCAGTGGTGACCTTCAGTACGCATTCGCGAGCAAGCCCGCTCCCACACTTGACCGAGTACATCCTTTGGAATGCGCTCAAGTGTGGGAGCGGGCTTGCTCGCGAAGCAGGCGACTCGGTCTCAAATCCATCCGCCCATAAAAAAGCCCCGAACCAGTCGGGGCTTTTTCATGCGATCAAGCTACAGGCCTTACTTGCCCTGCCAGCGTTTCAGTACCAGGGTGGCGTTAGTGCCACCGAAGCCGAAGCTGTTGCTCATCACGGTGTCGATCTTGGCGTTTTCAACGGTCTTGNCGCCGCCAGCCCGGCGCCCGCAATCACGCAGCTGAAAATGCCCTTCTCCATGTGGGTAAATAACGGCTGCCCCTGTTCGCGCTTGGCCAGGGCAAACAGGATCACGCCAGGTGCGTACAGCAGCGCCGACAGCAACAGGTACTTGAGGCCACCGGCATACAGCAGCCACACCGCATAGCCCAGGGCGACCAGCGCTACCAGTAGGTCCTTCACGCGCCGGCCATGGGCACCTTCATAGGTTTCACCGCGCCCGCTCAGCAGCACCGCGTACGCCGCCGACCACAGGTACGGCACCAAAATCATCGAGGAAGCCAGGTAGATCAGCGTGGTGTAGGTGCTGTGGGAAAACAGCGTGATCACCAGAAACAGCTGGATCATCACATTGGTCAGCCACAGCGCATTGACCGGCACCTGGTTGGCGTTCTCCTTTTTCAGGAAGGCCGGCATGGTCTTGTCATGGGCGGTGGCGTAGAGGATTTCGGCGCAGAGCAACGCCCAGGACAGCAACGCACCGAGTAGCGACACCGCCAGGCCGATACTGATGGCCATCGCGCCCCAGGGGCCAACAATATGTTCCAGTACCCCCGCCAGCGACGGGTTTTGCAGTGTGGCCAACTCAGGCTGGCTCATGATCCCCAGAGACAGCACATTCACCAGTACCAACAGTGCCAGCACGCCAAGAAAGCCGATCACCGTAGCGCGGCCCACGTCTGAACGCTTTTCGGCCCGCGCCGAATACACGCTGGCGCCTTCGATCCCGATAAACACAAACACCGTGACCAGCATCATGTTGCGCACCTGGTCCACCACATCACCCAGCGCCGGGTTGCCCAGGCCCCAGATATCGCGGGTAAAAATATCCGCCTTGAAGGCCACGGCGGCGATCACGATAAACATCAGCAGCGGCACGATCTTCGCCACGGTGGTGATCTGGTTGATAAACGCGGCCTCCTTGATCCCGCGCATCACCAGGAAGTGCACGGCCCACAGCAGCAGCGACGCACAGCCGATGGCCACCGGCGTATTGCCCTGGCCGAACACCGGGAAAAAGTAGCCGAGGGTGCTGAACAGCAACACGAAGTAACCGACATTGCCCATCCAGGCGCTGATCCAGTACCCCCAGGCCGATGAAAACCCCATGTAGTCGCCAAAACCGGCCTTGGCGTAGGCGTAAACCCCGGAATCCAGCTCAGGTTTTCGGTTGGCCAATGTCTGGAACACAAACGCCAGGGTCAGCATGCCGACTGCGGTTATGGCCCAACCGATCAAGACCGCGCCCACCTCGGCGCGGGCAGCCATGTTCTGCGGCAGGGAAAAAATCCCGCCGCCGATCATCGACCCCACCACCAAGGCGATCAGGGCACTGAGTCGAAGCTTTTGGGCCGGCTGGGACATGAACACTCCTGGATAAATAACAGTTTGAGCTAACAACCGTGCACTCAACTAATTAACTCAGCGAGTGTAGCGTTTATTAGAGACGGCGATAAAACAGACACTGTCATAACCTAATGGTCTGTCAGGCGATGAAGTTTAGGCTTATTTAGATTTTAAATACTGCCCTGCGCCTAATCGTTATAGCGCCTTGGTGAAACTTTGTTCAAAAAGTTTGCACATCCGCAAATACGGTCTAGCTTCAAACGTCCATAGACCTGACTAAATCATTAACCACAATTGAGGAACGGCTCTACGCCGCGCCTTTCCGAGGACTAGTATCGCCTACGAATTACCAACCTAAGTCATTAATTCACAATGGAATGTGCCAATGAAGTGATCTGAGTCAGCTGTTTGAATAGCGCACGGAATTATTCTGTGGTCTCTCTTCTCCTGCATTGGAGTCACGCAATGTCTGAAACTCCCGGAAAACTTAGGCTTGGTGCACTGGTTGCACTTGTCGTGGGCTCGATGATTGGTGGCGGGATTTTCTCACTGCCGCAAAACATGGCCGCCAGTGCCGATGTGGGCGCGGTGCTGATCGGTTGGGTGATTACCGCCATCGGCATGCTGACCCTCGCGTTCGTGTTCCAGACCCTCGCCAACCGCAAGCCCGACCTCGACGGCGGCGTGTATGCCTACGCCAAGGCCGGTTTTGGCGATTACATGGGTTTCTCATCGGCCTGGGGCTACTGGATCAGCGCTTGGCTGGGCAACGTCGGTTACTTCGTGTTGCTGTTCAGCACCCTCGGTTATTTCTTCCCGATCTTCGGCGAAGGCAACACCCCGGCGGCCGTGATTGGTGCCTCAGTGCTGCTGTGGGCCGTGCATTTCCTGGTGCTGCGCGGGATCAAGGAAGCGGCGTTCATCAACCTGGTGACCACCGTCGCCAAAGTGGTGCCGCTGGTGCTGTTCGTGTTGATCGCGCTGTTTGCGTTCAAGCTGGACATCTTCACCGCAGACATCTGGGGCGTGAAAAACCCGGAACTGGGCAGTGTGATGAACCAGGTGCGCAACATGATGCTGGTCACCGTGTGGGTGTTTATCGGTATTGAGGGCGCGAGCATCTTCTCGTCCCGTGCCGAAAAACGCTCCGACGTGGGCAAGGCCACCGTGATCGGCTTTATCACCGTGCTGCTGTTTTTGATGCTGGTGAACGTGCTGTCCCTGGGGATCATGACCCAACCGGAACTTGCCAAGCTGCAGAACCCGTCGATGGCGGCCGTGCTCGAGCACGTAGTGGGCCACTGGGGCGCGGTGTTGATCAGCGTCGGCTTGATCATCTCGTTGCTGGGCGCGCTGCTGTCGTGGGTGCTGCTGTGTGCGGAGATCATGTTCTCCGCCGCCAAAGACCACACCATGCCGGAGTTCTTGCGTAAGGAAAACGCCAACCACGTGCCGGTCAACGCCCTGTGGCTGACCAACGCGATGGTGCAGCTGTTCCTGATCATCACGCTGTTCTCCGCCAGCACCTACCTGTCGCTGATCTACCTCGCCACCTCGATGATCCTGGTGCCCTACCTGTGGTCAGCGGCCTATGCGCTGCTGCTGGCGGTGCGCGGCGAGACCTACGAAAACGCCCTGCACGAGCGCAAGAAAGACCTGTTCATCGGCGCCATCGCCTTGATCTATGCGATCTGGCTGCTCTACGCCGGCGGCACCAAATACCTGCTGCTCTCCGCCCTGCTCTACGCCCCCGGTGCGATTTTGTTCGCCAAGGCCAAGCGTGAACTGGGCAAACCTGTATTCACCAACGTCGAGAAGCTGATTTTCGCCGCAGTGGTCATTGGCGCCCTGGTGGCGGCCTATGGGCTCTACGACGGCTTTTTAACGTTGTAATTCGTTGTTCACTGGAGGATCTGAAATGACCACGGAAAAAGTGAAGTACGGCGTCCACTCCGAAGCCGGCAAACTGCGCAAAGTCATGGTGTGCTCCCCAGGCTTGGCCCACCAGCGGCTGACCCCCAACAACTGCGATGAACTGCTGTTCGATGACGTGCTGTGGGTGGCCCAGGCCAAGCGCGACCATTTCGACTTCGTGACCAAAATGCGCGAGCGGGATATTGATGTGCTGGAAATGCACAACCTGCTCACTGACATCGTTGCCATCCCCGAAGCCCTGGACTGGATCCTGGAACGCAAGATCACCGCCAACCAGGTCGGCCTGGGCCTAGTCAACGAAGTGGGTTCGTGGCTGCGCAGCCTTGAGCCGCGCAAGATCGCCGAATTCCTGATTGGCGGCGTGTCCGCCGACGACCTGCCCACCAGCTTCGGTGGCAAGACCATCGAGATGTTCCGCGATTTCCTCGGGCATTCAAGCTTCATCCTGCCGCCGCTGCCCAACACTCAGTTCACCCGCGACACCACCTGCTGGATCTACGGCGGCGTCACACTCAACCCGATGTACTGGCCGGCGCGACGCCAGGAAACCCTGCTGACCACCGCCATCTATAAATTCCACCCTGAGTTCACCAACGCCGACTTCCAGATCTGGTACGGCGACCCCGACAAGGAACACGGCAACGCCACGCTGGAAGGCGGCGACGTGATGCCCATCGGCAAGGGCGTGGTGTTGATCGGCATGGGCGAGCGCTCCTCGCGCCAAGCCATCGGCCAACTGGCACTGAACCTGTTCAAACACAAGGCCGTGGAACGCGTGATCGTCGCCGGCCTGCCTAAATCCCGCGCCGCGATGCACTTGGACACAGTGTTCAGCTTCTGCGACCGCGACCTGGTCACCATCTTCCCGGAAGTGGTCAAGCAGATCGTCGCCTTCAGCCTGCGCCCCGATGAAACCAAGCCCGGCGGCATCGACGTACGCCGCGAAGACGCCAGCTTCCTCGACGTGGTCGCCGACGCCCTCAAGCTCAAAACCCTGCGCGTGGTGGAAACCGGCGGCAACGCCTTCGCCGCCGAGCGCGAGCAATGGGACGACGGCAACAACGTGGTGGCCGTGGAGCCTGGTGTGGTGATCGGTTACGACCGCAATACCTACACCAACACCCTGCTGCGCAAGGCCGGTGTGGAGGTGATCACCATCAGCGCCGGTGAACTCGGTCGGGGCCGTGGCGGCGGCCACTGCATGACCTGCCCGATCATCCGTGACCCTATCGACTACTAAGCGACCCTCCACTCGGCGGCACTCAAAACGTGCCGACCGGGCCGATTACCGAATCCAAGGAGAATCATCATGGCGTTCAACATCCACAACCGCAGCCTGCTCAGCCTGGAACACCACACCCCGCGCGAGCTGCGCTACCTGCTGGACCTGTCCCGCGACCTCAAGCGCGCCAAGTACACCGGCACTGAACAGCAACACCTCAAGGGCAACAACATTGCGCTGATCTTCGAAAAAACCTCCACCCGCACCCGCTGCGCCTTTGAAGTGGCGGCCTACGACCAAGGCGCCAACGTCACCTACATCGACCCGGGCTCCTCGCAGATCGGCCACAAAGAAAGCATGAAAGACACCGCCCGTGTACTTGGGCGCATGTACGACGCCATCGAATACCGTGGCTTCAAGCAAGAGATCGTCGAAGAACTGGCCAAGTTCGCCGGTGTGCCGGTATTCAACGGCCTGACCGATGAATACCACCCCACCCAGATGATTGCTGACGTGCTGACCATGCGTGAACACGCCGACAAGCCGATCCACGAGATCAGCTACGCGTACCTGGGTGACGCCCGCAACAACATGGGCAACTCGCTGCTGCTGGTGGGCTCCAAGCTCGGCATGGACGTGCGTATCTGCGCGCCAAAAGCCCTGTGGCCCCACGATGATCTAGTCGGTCGCTGCAAAAAATACGCGGAAGAAAGCGGTGCGCGCATCACCCTCACCGAAGACCCGAAAGCCGCCGTCAAGGGCGTGGACTTCATCCACACCGACGTGTGGGTATCGATGGGCGAGCCGGTGGAAGCCTGGGCCGAGCGCATCGAGCAACTGCTGCCTTACCAGGTCAACGCCGAGCTGATGAAAGCCACCGGCAATGCGCGCACCAAGTTCATGCACTGTTTGCCAGCGTTCCATAACAGCGATACCAAGATCGGCAAGCAGATTGCCGAGCAGTATCCGCATTTGGCCAACGGTATTGAGGTGACCGACGACGTGTTTGAGTCGCCGGCGTGTATTGCCTTTGAGCAGGCGGAGAACCGCATGCATACCATCAAGGCGATTTTGGTTTCTACCCTCGCCGACCTGTAAATAACTGAAGGAACACGGAGCACATGTGGGAGCGGGCTTGCTCGCGAAAGCGGTGTATCAGTCGATACATGGGCTAACTGACATACCGCTTTCGCGAGCAAGCCCGCTCCCACATTTAGTCCCGTGTTCACAACGCAGAATTACGGAAGGACACTCTGTATGCGCATCGTCGTAGCCCTGGGCGGCAACGCCCTGCTCCGCCGTGGTGAACCCATGACGGCGGACAACCAACGCGCCAATATCCGCATCGCCACCGAACAGATCGCCAAGATCCACCCTGGCAACGAGCTGGTGATCGCCCACGGCAATGGCCCGCAAGTCGGCCTGCTGTCGCTACAGGCAGCGGCCTACACCCAGGTGTCGCCCTACCCGCTGGACGTACTCGGCGCCGAGACCGAAGGCATGATCGGCTACATCATCGAACAGGAACTGGGCAACCTGCTGGACTTCGAGGTGCCCTTCGCCACCTTGCTCACCCAAGTGGAAGTGGACGCCAACGACCCCGCCTTCAAGAACCCCACCAAGCCCATCGGCCCGGTGTATGCCAAAGCCGAAGCGGAAAAACTCGCCGCCGAAAAAGGCTGGGCCATTGCGCCGGATGGCGATAAATACCGTCGCGTGGTTGCCAGCCCGCGCCCCAAACGTATCTTCGAAATCCGCCCGATCAAATGGCTGCTGGAAAAAAGCAGCATCGTGATCTGCGCCGGCGGTGGCGGCATCCCGACCATGTACGGCGAAGACGGCAAGCTGCGTGGCATTGAGGCCGTAATCGACAAAGACCTGTGCTCATCGCTGCTGGCCTCGCAGTTGGACGCTGATCTGCTGGTGATCGCCACCGACGTCAACGCGGCCTTTATCGACTACGGCAAGCCCACCCAAAAGGCCATCGGCCAGGCTCACCCGGATGACATCGAAAAACTCGGCTTCGCCGCCGGCTCCATGGGGCCCAAGGTGCAAGCTGCCTGCGAGTTCGCCCGCAAGACTGGCAAAACCGCAGTCATCGGTTCACTCTCGGACATCGAAGCCATCGTCCAGGGCAGCGCCGGTACGCGCATCAGCACGGCAAAACCTGGCATCACCTATCTGTGAAGTAGAGGAGAGACGCCTATGGCCACCTTTGAACCGGGACACATGCACATCGAACGTCACGCGCTGAACCCGCAGGACTACAGCTACAACCTGTGCCTGGACTACGAAGTCAGCCAGGACCCCAAGGAAGGCAAGGGGATGCTGTTCAAGCTGCATGGCTCGGTACAGGGCAAGGACCTCAAGGAAGAGTTCTTCTTGCCCAAGGACCAGGCGTACGACTTTGCCCGGCATGCGATGAACATCGCGCAGAAGTACGGCATGCCGAAAATCGCGGTGCTGAACGGCCAGATGCACAAGCAGTACGACTTGATGTTCGAGGATGTGCGGCATCAGTTGGATGTGAAATCGGGCGACCCGATCAAGCCTGAACACCTAGCGTAAGAACACCGCAAATCCCCTGTGGGAGCGGGCTTGTGTGGGAGCGGGCTTGCTCGCGAATGCGGTGGGTCAGTTGATAAATCAAGTGACTGACCCACCGCATTCGCGAGCAAGCCCGCTCCCACATTTTAATCTCCACCCAATGTGAGATTTCACCTCTACCCTCGCTGCAAGGCATACTTGCCACCTCTCGCTCTGCAGAATCGCCACCCACCCCATGCGTATCCACGTCAGCTTCATCGACCGCGTCGGCATCACCCAGGAAGTCCTGGCCCTGCTCGGTGGGCGCAATCTCAACCTGGATGCGGTGGAAATGGTGCCGCCCAACGTCTACATCGACGCGCCAACCTTGAGTGCCGAAGTGCTCGAAGAACTGCGCGACGCGCTGTTCAGCGTGCACGGCGTACAGGCGGTAACGGTGGTCGACATCCTCCCCGGCCAACGCCGCCACCTGCAGCTCGACGCCCTGCTGGCCGCCATGACCGACCCGGTGTTGGCCCTGGACAGCGCGGGCAAGATCCTGTTGGCCAACCCGGCGTTGATCGCCCTTTACGGCCGCGAACCTGCCGGGGAAAGCATCAGCGAACTGTTTAACGACCCTGCACTGCTGGCCACCTTGCTGGAGCAAGGTTTCCGTTTGCCGTTGCGGGAGATCAGCGTCAACGGCCAAACCCTGTTGCTGGACGCCACGCCGATTACCGACGCTGGCGCCCTGCTCACCCTGTATCAACCCAACCGCATCGGCGAACAACTCTCGGCGCTGCACCATGACCATGCCGAAGGCTTTGATGCGTTGCTCGGCGAATCGCCGGTAATTCGCACCCTCAAGGCGCGTGCGCAGCGGGTTGCGGCGCTGGATGCGCCGCTATTGATCCAGGGCGAAACCGGCACCGGTAAAGAACTGGTTGCGCGAGCCTGCCATGCCAGCAGTGCGCGGCACAGTGCGCCGTTTTTGGCGTTGAACTGCGCGGCGCTGCCGGAAAACCTCGCCGAAAGCGAGTTGTTCGGTTATGCGCCCGGTGCATTTACCGGGGCTCAGCGCGGCGGTAAA
This sequence comes from Pseudomonas sp. 18175, assembly GCF_050432925.1. Lineage (NCBI taxonomy): Bacteria > Pseudomonadati > Pseudomonadota > Gammaproteobacteria > Pseudomonadales > Pseudomonadaceae > Pseudomonas > Pseudomonas sp. 18175. The sequence goes on from NZ_JBKFTO010000007.1 coordinate 58,630, forward strand.
CCGGGACTGATGGAGTTGGCCAACCAAGGCACGGTGTTTCTCGATGAAATCGGAGAAATGTCGCCGTATTTGCAGGCCAAGCTACTGCGCTTTCTCAATGACGGCAGCTTCCGCCGTGTCGGCGGCGACCGTGAAGTGAAGGTCAACGTGCGCATCCTCAGCGCCACCCACCGCGACCTGGAAAAAATGGTCAGCGAAGGCACCTTTCGCGAAGACCTGTTCTACCGCCTGAATGTGCTCAACGTCGAAGTGCCGCCGCTGCGTCAACGTGGCCAGGACATCCTGTTGCTGGCGCGCTATTTCATGCAGCAGGCCTGCGCGCAGATCCAGCGCCCGGTCTGCCGCCTGGCGCCCGGCACCTACCCGGCGCTGCTGGGCAACCCTTGGCCGGGGAACGTGCGCCAGTTGCAAAACGTGATCTTCCGCGCGGCCGCCATCTGCGAAAGCAACCTGGTGGACATCGGCGACCTGGACATCGCCGGCACCTCGGTGGCCCGCCAGAGCGACAACGAAGTCGATAGCCTGGAACAGGCCGTGGAAGACTTCGAGCGCAGCCTGCTGGAGAAGCTCTACGCCAGCTATCCCTCCACTCGCCAACTGGCCAGCCGGTTGCAAACCTCCCACACGGCGATTGCCCATCGCCTGCGCAAGTACGGCATTCCCGCCAACAAACCCTGAACACACAAAATCCAATTTATGGAATACAAACCCATGTGGGAGCGGGCTTGCTCGCGAATGCGGTGTGTCAGTCACAGAAATATCAACTGGCCCACCGCGTTCGCGAGCAAGCCCGCTCCCACATTTGGATTGCATTCCAGTTTTGGTCCAGGAACGACATCGGCTGTACTGAAAGCGCTACAGCGTAACGATATCGCTACAACCCTGTTTTTTGCGCGCCATGCAAGGCTTTGATCCACATAGGCTTTTTTTCGCGCGCCCAACTGTAGCGAAATCGCTACAGCCCTTGAGCATAAGCCTATAACTATTTTCATCAAACCATTGATTTACAAAGGTTTAACAACCTTGGCCGCAATCTTGCTAAGCAACTCCCCATTATTTGTCCACCAGACGAATCTGGCCCCGAGGAGTTTCCATGAGCGAGTTGCGTTTCACTGAAGATCACGAATGGCTGCGCGCCGAAGCTGACGGCAGCGTCACCGTGGGTATCACCGCTTTCGCGCAGAACGCGCTGGGTGATGTGGTTTTCGTGCAACTGCCGGAGTTGCAGGCCTACGACAAGGGCGCCGAAGCGTCCACCGTGGAATCGGTCAAAGCCGCCAGCGGCGTGTACATGCCCCTGACCGGCGAAGTGCTGGAAGTGAACGACAAGCTCAGCGACAGCCCGGAACTGGTCAACGAAGACCCGATGGGCGAAGGCTGGTTCTTCCGCTTTAAACCGGCCGATGCCGAGGCGGTGGCTAAACTGTTGGATCAGGACGCGTACGACCGCCTGATCAAAGCCAACGCTGAAGCTTGAGGAGCGCGTAATGACCGTCAACATCACCACCGCCAACGAATTCATCGCCCGCCACATCGGCCCGCGCCAGGAAGATGAGCAGCAGATGCTCGCCAGCCTGGGTTTTGACTCCCTGGAAGCCCTGAGCGCCAGCGTGATCCCGGAAAGCATCAAGGGCACCAGCGTGCTCGGCCTGGAAGACGGCCTGAGCGAAGCTGATGCGCTGGCCAAGATCAAGGCCATCGCCGGCAAGAACCAACTGTTCAAGACCTACATCGGCCAGGGCTACTACAACTGCCATACGCCATCGCCGATCCTGCGCAACCTGCTGGAAAACCCAGCCTGGTACACCGCCTACACCCCCTATCAACCGGAAATTTCCCAAGGCCGCCTGGAAGCGCTGCTGAACTTCCAGACCCTGATCAGCGACCTCACTGGCCTGCCGATCGCCAACGCTTCCCTGCTGGACGAAGCCACCGCCGCCGCCGAAGCCATGACCTTCTGCAAGCGCCTGAGCAAGAACAAGGGCAGCAACGCCTTCTTCGCCTCCGTCCACAGCCATCCGCAAACCCTCGACGTGCTGCGCACCCGTGCCGAGCCGTTGGGGATTGACGTGGTCGTGGGCGATGAGCGCGAACTGACTGACGTCAGCCCATTCTTCGGCGCCCTGCTGCAATACCCGGCCAGCAACGGTGACGTGTTCGACTACCGCGAGCTAACCGAGCGTTTCCACGCTGCCAACGCCCTGGTGGCCGTGGCCGCCGACCTGCTGGCCCTGACCCTGCTGACCCCGCCTGGCGAGTTTGGCGCCGACGTGGCCATCGGCAGCGCGCAACGCTTCGGCGTACCGCTGGGCTTTGGTGGCCCGCACGCGGCGTACTTCTCCACCAAGGATGCGTTCAAGCGCGACATGCCGGGCCGTCTGGTCGGTGTGTCGGTTGACCGTTTCGGCAAGCCGGCCCTGCGCCTGGCCATGCAGACCCGCGAGCAGCATATCCGCCGCGAGAAGGCTACCTCCAACATCTGCACCGCCCAGGTGCTGCTGGCCAATATCGCAAGCATGTACGCCGTGTACCACGGGCCTAAAGGCCTGACTCAGATCGCCAAGCGTGTGCATCAGCTCACCGCTATTTTGGCCAACGGCCTGACCACCTTGGGCTTCAACGTCGAGCAAGAAAACTACTTCGACACCATCACCCTGAACACCGGCACCAACACCGCGGCCCTGCACGACAAGGCCCGCGCCCAGCGCATCAACCTGCGTGTCGTAGACGGCGAGCGTCTTGGCGTATCCGTGGATGAAACCACCACCCAGGCCGATATCGAAACCCTGTGGGCGATCTTCGCGGGCGACAAAACCCTGCCGGATTTCAATGCCAAGGTCGACGCCACCCTGCCCGCCGCCCTGCTGCGCCAGTCGCCCGTCCTGAGCCACCCGGTGTTCAACCGCTACCACTCCGAAACCGAGCTGATGCGCTATCTGCGCAAGCTGGCCGACAAGGACCTGGCGCTGGACCGCACCATGATCCCGCTGGGCTCGTGCACCATGAAGCTCAACGCCGCCAGCGAAATGATCCCGGTGACCTGGGCTGAGTTCGGCGCCCTGCACCCGTTCGCCCCGGCCGAACAAAGCGCCGGTTACCTGGAGTTGACGTCGGACCTGGAAGCCATGCTCTGCGCGGCCACCGGCTACGACGCGATCTCCCTGCAACCGAACGCCGGTTCCCAGGGTGAATACGCGGGCCTGTTGGCGATCCGCGCCTATCACCAGAGCCGTGGCGATGAGCGCCGCGACATCTGCCTGATCCCGTCGTCGGCCCATGGCACCAACCCGGCGACCGCCAACATGGCGGGCATGCGTGTTGTCGTCACCGCTTGCGACGCCCGTGGCAACGTGGACATCGAAGACCTGCGCGCCAAAGCCATCGAGCACCGCGACCACCTTGCCGCGCTGATGATCACCTACCCGTCCACCCACGGCGTGTTCGAAGAAGGTATCCGCGAAATCTGCGGCATCATTCACGACAACGGCGGCCAGGTGTACATCGACGGCGCCAACATGAACGCCATGGTCGGCCTGTGTGCACCGGGCAAGTTCGGCGGCGACGTGTCCCACCTGAACCTGCACAAAACCTTCTGCATTCCCCACGGCGGTGGCGGCCCGGGCGTTGGCCCGATTGGCGTGAAGTCGCACCTCACACCGTTCCTGCCAGGCCACGCAGCCATGGAGCGCAAGGAAGGCGCGGTGTGCGCGGCGCCGTTCGGCAGCGCGAGCATTTTGCCGATCACCTGGATGTACATCAGCATGATGGGCGGCGCGGGCCTCAAGCGCGCTTCGCAACTGGCGATCCTGAATGCCAACTACATTTCCCGTCGCCTCGAAGAGCACTACCCGGTGCTCTACACCGGCAGCAACGGCCTGGTGGCCCACGAATGCATCCTCGACCTGCGCCCGCTCAAGGACAGCAGCGGCATCAGCGTGGATGACGTGGCCAAGCGCCTGATCGACTTTGGCTTCCATGCACCGACCATGTCGTTCCCGGTGGCCGGCACCTTGATGATCGAGCCGACCGAGAGCGAATCCAAGGAAGAGCTGGACCGCTTCTGCAACGCCATGATCGCCATCCGCGAAGAAATCCGCGCGGTGGAAAACGGCACCTTGGACAAGGACGACAACCCGCTCAAGAACGCACCGCACACAGCCGCGGAACTGGTTGGCGAATGGAGCCACCCATACAGCCGTGAACAAGCGGTGTACCCGGTGGCGTCGTTGATCGAAGGCAAATACTGGCCGCCGGTTGGGCGAGTGGACAACGTGTTTGGTGATCGCAATCTGGTGTGCGCGTGCCCTTCAATCGAGAGCTACGCGTAACCTAAAGTCAACTCGGTCCCCTGTGGGAGGGGGCTTGCTCCCGATAGCGGCTGTACATTCAACATCTCTGTTGACTGACACACTGCTATCGGGAGCAAGCCCCCTCCCACACTGACCGAGTCGGCCTTCAGAAAATAATAAGAAACCGGAGAACAACTCATGTCCTTAAGCGTGTTCGACCTGTTCAAGATTGGCATCGGCCCCTCCAGCTCCCACACCGTCGGCCCGATGCGCGCCGCCGCTCGCTTCGTCGAAGGCCTCAAGCGTGACAACCTGCTGGGCACCACCAGCTGCGTCAAGGTGGAGCTCTATGGCTCGCTGGGCGCCACCGGCAAAGGCCACGGCAGCGACAAGGCCGTATTGCTGGGCCTGGAAGGCGAACACCCGGACACCGTGAATACCGAAACCGTGGCCACGCGCCTGGCGCAAATGCGCAAGGACGGCCGCCTGAATTTGCTCGGCGAACACAGCATTGTGTTCAACGAAAAAGAACACCTGGCGATGATTCGCAAACCCCTCGCCTACCATCCCAACGGCATGATCTTTCGTGCCTTCGATGCCGCCAACATTCAAATCCGCAGCCGCGAGTACTATTCGGTGGGCGGTGGTTTTGTGGTGGATGAAGACGCCGCCGGTGCCGACCGCATCGTCGAAGACGCCACGCCGCTGACCTTCCCGTTCAAGCACGGCAAGGACTTGCTCAACCATTGCAGCACCTATGGGCTGTCTATCAGCCAGGTGATGCTGACCAACGAAAGTGCCTGGCGCCCCGAAGCCGAAACCCGCGCCGGGCTGCTGAAAATCTGGCAGGTGATGCAGGACTGCGTGGATGCGGGCTGTCGCAATGAAGGGATCTTGCCCGGCGGTTTGAAGGTCAAGCGCCGTGCTGCCGCCCTGCACCGCCAACTGTGCAAACACCCGGAATCGGCGCTGCGTGATCCGCTGTCGGTGCTGGATTGGGTCAACCTTTACGCCCTGGCGGTCAACGAAGAAAACGCCAACGGTGGGCGCGTAGTGACCGCGCCCACCAATGGTGCGGCCGGGATTGTGCCGGCAGTGCTGCATTACTACATGCGCTTTATCCCCGGCGCAAACGAAGACGGCGTGGTGCGCTTCCTGCTCACCGCCGCCGCCATCGGCATTCTGTACAAGGAAAACGCCTCGATCTCCGGCGCCGAAGTCGGCTGCCAGGGCGAAGTCGGCGTGGCCTGCTCCATGGCCGCTGGCGCGTTGTGCGAAGTATTGGGTGGCACGGTTTCCCAAGTGGAAAACGCCGCCGAGATCGGCATGGAACACAACCTCGGCCTGACCTGCGACCCGATTGGCGGGCTGGTGCAGGTGCCCTGCATCGAACGCAACGCGATGGGCTCGGTGAAAGCCATCAATGCGGTGCGCATGGCGTTACGTGGCGACGGACAACACTTCGTTTCGCTGGATAAGGTCATCCGCACCATGCGCCAGACCGGCGCCGATATGAAAAGCAAATACAAAGAAACCGCCCGTGGCGGTTTAGCGGTCAACATTATCGAGTGCTGACGCCCAACGGCGCGCCAGCACGTTTTTCAGGAGCTGAATATGTCCACCGAAACCCTGTTGAAAACCCCTCTGCACGCCCTGCACCTCGAACTCGGCGCGCGCATGGTGCCCTTCGCCGGCTATGACATGCCGGTGCAGTATCCACTGGGCGTGATGAAGGAACACCTGCACACCCGCGAGCAGGCCGGGCTGTTCGATGTGTCCCACATGGGCCAGATCCGCCTCACTGGCGCGAATGCCGCCAAGGCCCTGGAAACCCTGGTGCCGGTGGATATCATCGACCTGCCGGTGGGCATGCAACGCTACGCGATGTTCACCAATGACCAGGGCGGTATCCTCGACGACCTGATGGTGGCCAACCTGGGTAATGACGAGCTGTTCCTGGTGGTCAACGCTGCGTGCAAGGACCAGGACCTGGCCCACCTGCGCCAGCATATCGGCGACCAGTGCAGCATTGAGCCGCTGTTCGAAGAACGCGCCCTGCTGGCCCTGCAAGGCCCGGCGGCAGTCAAGGTGCTGGCGCGCCTGGCACCGGAAGTGACCAAGATGACCTTCATGCAGTTCGCCACTCTGCGACTGCTGGGCGTGGATTGCTACGTCAGCCGTTCGGGCTACACCGGAGAGGACGGCTTTGAAATCTCCGTGCCCGCGGCCAACGCCGAAAGCCTGGCCCGCAGCCTGCTGGCCGAAACCGAAGTGCAGGCCATCGGCCTGGGTGCCCGCGACTCCCTGCGCCTGGAAGCCGGCCTGTGCCTGTACGGCCACGACATGAACACCGACACCACCCCGATTGAAGCAAGCCTGCTGTGGGCGATCTCCAAGGCCCGCCGTGCCGACGGCGCGCGTGCCGGTGGTTTCCCGGGAGCCGACCGCATCTTCACCCAACAACAAGCCGGTGTTAGCCGTAAACGTGTTGGCCTGTTACCACAGGAGCGCACTCCGGTACGTGAAGGCGCAGAGATTGTCGACGAACACGGCACCGTGATCGGCAGCGTGTGCAGCGGCGGCTTTGGCCCGAGCCTGGGTGGCCCGCTGGCCATGGGTTACCTGGACAGCGCATTTATCGCCCTGGATACCGAAGTGTCTGCGTTGGTACGTGGGAAAAAGGTGCCACTTCGTGTAAGTAAAATGCCATTTGTGCCACAACGTTACTATCGCGGCTGATTCACTGTTCCTATAAGTAACGCGGTTGCGTTACGCGCACTAATTTGTAACGCAACCGCCATAAAACAGTGCAGTATCGATAGTCATTGCTTACGGGATTAACCTATAACAAGTGATCAACTCTATCGAATAAGCTCTATACGAATTGTTGACCAAAGTGTCATGAAGCCGAGCAAATGCTGGGCTTTTTACAGGGCTTGTTTTTTCTCTGGTAGTTGGCGTAGAGTTTCCCCACTGTGTTTGCATGGGTCGCTTTGAACCTGGACCTGGGCAGTAGCTGAAGTAGTTGTGCTACAACCCGTTCGACGTCTCTTACTTTCCTGCAACCCAGCCCAGTACTCTTTCATCTGAAAGAGACTGTCATTAATTTTTAGCGTCAAAGGAAAGAAGAAAATGTCAGATCGTCAGAGCGGCACCGTCAAGTGGTTTAACGACGAGAAAGGGTTTGGTTTTATCACTCCAGAAAGCGGTCCGGATCTGTTCGTGCATTTCCGCGCTATTCAAGGCAACGGCTTCAAGAGCCTGAAAGAAGGCCAGAAAGTGACCTTCGTTGCCGTACAAGGCCAAAAAGGCATGCAAGCGGATCAAGTAGAAGCGCAAGGCTGATCCCAACTGCGACAAAAAGCCCCTGATGGTGACATCAGGGGCTTTTTTATGGCCGTTTGTCCGTAAAATGGCTTTTTTTCCGAGAGAGCCCGGCCATGCCCAAACCCCTGCTGAGCCCCCAAGGCGAGTTTCCCGCCGTTGGCCTGGGCCGTCGCCTGGCAGCGATGTTCTATGACTTCCTGCTGTGCACTGCCCTGCTGATCGTCACCGCGTTCATCTACAAGCTGGTATGGATCGCTTTCGTGGGTGAAGCCAAGATGCGCACCCTCACCGAGTCCGGCGCACTGGACGGCGACCCGTTGCTGTCGACGATTCTGTTCTTTGTACTATTTGGCTTCTTCGCCAAGTTCTGGACCCACTCCGGGCAAACCCTGGGCATGCAGGTGTGGGGCGTGCGCGTGCAGAACGCCGACGGTTCACGCATCAGCTTGTGGCAGGCGCTGCTGCGGTTTGTGGTGTCGATTGCGTCGTGGTTGTGCGTGGGGCTGGGGTTTATTTGGTCGCTGTTTGATAAGCAAAAGCGCAGCTGGCATGACATCTACTCGGATACGCAGTTGGTGCGCATCCCGAAGCAAAAGAAGTAATCCCAGGCTAGCGAAGATCCAAATGTGGGAGCGGGCTTGCTCGCGAAAGCGGAGTGTCAGTCAATGAATGTACCGACTGACACTCCGCTTTCGCGAGCAAGCCCGCTCCCACATTTGGATCTTCGCTAGCCTGGGATTACTTCTTTTGCTTCGGGATGCGCACCAACTGCGTATCCGAGTAGATGTCATGCCAGCTGCGCTTTTGCTTATCAAACAGCGACCAAATAAACCCCAGCCCCACGCACAACCACGACGCAATCGACACCACAAACCGCAGCAGCGCCTGCCACAAGCTGATGCGTGAACCGTCGGCGTTCTGCACGCGCACGCCCCANAGTAAAATCCAACATCCGCTTAAGCGGCCGCACCGCTTGCGGAATCACCGACGGTTCAACAAAGATCTCATTGCTGCCCTCACGCAAGCACTGCAACGTACGCTCCAGCGTGTTCATCGCCATCCACGGGCAGTGCGCGCAACTGCGGCAGGCCGCGCCGTTGCCGGCGGTGGGCGCTTCGACAAACACCTTGTCGGGGCACAGCTGCTGCATCTTGTAGAAGATGCCGCGGTCGGTGGCCACGATGAAGGTCTTGTTCGGCAAACGCTGGGCTGCGGCAATCAATTGGCTGGTAGAGCCCACGGCGTCCGCCAGTTCGATCACCGACGTCGGCGACTCCGGGTGCACCAGGATCGCGGCGTCCGGGTACAGCGCCTTCATGTCTTCGAGCTGCTTGGACTTGAACTCTTCGTGGACGATGCACGCCCCGTCCCACAGCAGCATGTCGGCACCGGTCTGGCGCTGGATGTAGGTGCCCAGGTGCTTGTCCGGGCCCCAGATGATGGTCTCGCCGTTGTCCATCAGGCTTTCGACGATTTCCAGCGCGCAGCTGGAAGTCACCACCCAATCGGCCCGGGCTTTGACCGCCGCCGAGGTGTTGGCGTACACCACCACGGTGCGCTCTGGATGCTGGTCGCAAAATGCCGAAAACTCATCCACCGGGCAACCCAGGTCCAGGGAGCAGGTGGCTTCCAGGGTGGGCATCAGGATGCGTTTTTCGGGAGTCAGGATCTTGGCGGTCTCGCCCATGAAACGCACGCCGGCGACCAGTACGGTCTTGGCCGGGTGGGCGGCGCCGAAACGGGCCATTTCCAGGGAGTCGGAGACACAGCCACCGGTTTCTTCGGCCAGGGCCTGGATCACCGGGTCGCAGTAGAAGTGGGCAACCAACACCGCGTCCTGAGCCTTGAGCTCGGCGGCGATGGCGGCGCGCAGGCTTGCCTCTTCGTCGGCGCTGAGGGCCTTGGGCTGCTTGGCGTCGAGGTGGGCTTGAACCAGTAGGCGTTCGGAAATTTGCGTCATGTTCGCAAGACCTGCAGGCGCAGTTGCGCGAAAGTCGAGTGTACCACCGGCTCTGGAGCCCTTCGGGCGCCGCCGGACGAAGTGTTTTTGTTCATCAAGCACGGGTGAAACTGAAGCTGCGCAAGGCTACAGAATATCCAATCGATTCAAAAGCCCAATCTGGGGTTTGGGGCGGCGGTTGTGAAGCGCCAGGATCAAGTTGCCCGGCTTTTTTTGTCGGTCACAGTTCAAATGTGGGAGCGGGGGGGGGGGGGGGGGGGGGGGGGGGGGGGGGGGGGGGGGGGGGGGGGGGGGGGGGGGGGGGGGGGGGGGGGGGGGGGGGGGGGGGGGGGGGGGGGGGGGGGGGGGGGGGGGGGGGGGGGGGGGGGGGGGGGGGGGGGGGGGGGGGGGGGGGGGGGGGGGGGGGGGGGGGGGGGGGGGGGGGGGGGGGGGGGGGGGGGGGGGGGGGGGGGGGGGGGGGGGGGGGGGGGGGGGGGGGGGGGGGGGGGGGGGGGGGGGGNCCCCCTGCACGCCTGGCCAGCCATGCCACACCACACACCAATGCCATCGCCAGCGACAGCCCGGCCAGCATGCCAAAGTGGCCGCTGTAGTCCAGCAGCACCCCGGCGGCCACCGGCACCAGCATGCGCGTCAACACGAACAGGCTGGCCTGCAAGCCGTAGTCGGCGGCTTGGCGCTGTTCGCGGGAGAACAACATCATCAAGGCGAACACCAACGTCGACACCGCCCCCATGGCGCAAGCCAGCAAGAATGCCGCGCCCACCAACCAGGCCATCCCCGCCTGCAAGCCCACCGCCGCGGTCATTGCCAGCAAGGCAATCAACGCCCCCAACATAAACCACGGGATCGCCCGCCCCGGCCCGACGCGCTGGATCACCCGGCCGCCCAGCACACTGGCCAGCGCCCCCACTACCCCACCACCCACACCGGCGATCAGCGCCACGTGCGGGGCGAGCATGCCCTGGTCCAACAACAGCGGCTTGAGATACAACCATGCCGCGCCGATAAACGGGAAGCTGCTGAGCAGCACCCAGGTCCACCGCCGGGCACCGGGCTGGCGGAAGTAACCCGACCAATCGGCGGATACGGGGGGCAAGCTTACTTCGCGGGTATCGCCCTCCCGCAGCCAGGCCAAGGGCACCAGCGCCAGCAACAAGCCGGCGGCCATCAGTAGGAATGGTGCCTGCCAACCCCAACGGTTCTGCACCAACAGCATCACCCCTGCACCGACAATGGCACCCAAAAACAGCGCCGCCGAGCGCACCCCACCGGCGCGCACTTGCTCGCAGCGTGGTAGCAATTTGATTGCCAGGGCATTGACCGGAATATCCGCCCACGTCGCCAGCACCGAAGCGGCAAACGCCAGGCCAAACAAGTACAGGCGATTGGCCGTAATCGCCTGCTGGCTGACCACCACCAGCAACACCGCCAGCAACACACACAACGCCATCGCCCAGGTGCGGTAATGCCCACCCCGCAAGCGATAACGCTGCACGGGCAATGCCAGCAAAAACTTGAACACCGCCGGCAGCCCAGCCAGCTGGAACAGGCCGATATCGGTGCCGGACCAACCGTGCTCGCGCATCACCAACGGCAAGCCGAGCAACAGGTAAATACTCGGTACCACCAGCACAAAACCCAACCAGCCAAACAGCAATTGCAGATGCCATGCGCGAGGGTTCATACGCGACTCCGACGCGCCACCAGCACCGACACCGGCGCCACGGCAAACGCCACTTCGGGGTAGCTGTCGATATCGACGAACCCCACCTGCTCCATGGCCGCCTGCAAACCACCGGCACGGGTGACGTGACGGCCCAGCATCTGCATCGACAGGTAATACGGCGTCACCCGCTGTGCGTGCTGCGCGTCGGCGGGAATCTCGGCATGGGCGCTGACCAGCACGCCTCCGGGGCGCAAGGCCGCGTGGATCTTGGCCAATGTCGCCGCCAGGTCCGGGACGAAGTGCAGCACTGAAGAACACCAAATCAAGTCATAGCCTTCCCCAATCGAGTCGCAGGCCAGGTCACCACCTCGCACCACCAGACGCCGCTCCAGCCCCACGCGACGAATATTGTCGGCCGCAACGGCCACCGCTGGCGCAAAGTCGAAGACTTCACCGCACAGCTGCGGGTTGTCCTGTGCCAAAGCAATCGCCACCAAACCAGGGCCGCCACCGAGGTCCAGCAGGCGGCGGGCAGACGCAAACTCCGGCACCCGCGCCATCAGGCGTGACGCCATGTCGACGGTGACCGCCCGTTGCTCCTGGGCGATCTGCACACGCGCGGCGCCAGCCCAGTTGGCTTGGGTGGTGGTGGTTTCGCTGGGCTGGCTGTCGGGCTGGCCGGCGCGCACTTGCTCCCCCAGTTGGCTGGCGAAGCGACGCAGGCCGCGCAGGCGAAAGGTCCAGGCGTCACCGCAATACCCCGGCGAATCGCTGCGCAGGTAATCGGTGGTCACCGGCTTGTTTCGATACTGCGGTGGCTGATGCGCGTCCCGCTCCAGCAACCCCATGCTCCACAGCGTGTCCAGCCAAAAACCGGTGTTGGCTGGGTCGAGTTCCAGTTGCTGCGCGATCATATCCGCAGTGGTGGGCCGAGACAGGCGATCAAACAGCTGCCATTCCAGCGCAATGCGCAGGGCATCGGCGCTTACAGCAGACAGGGCCAAGTCCCAATAGGATTGCAGTGGATGGGGCGTAGACAGGTTCATCGGTTGATCCCTCACAGTTCGTAACTGACCCGCAGGCCGACTTCACGCCCCGGGCTGTACACGCGGGTGGTGCCATTGAGGTAGCCGACCGCGTCGTAGCGTTTGTCGGCGGCGTTTTTGACGTAAGCGCTGATGCCGTAGTGGCTGAAGTCGTAGCCGGCATTCAGGTCGATCAACCCGTAGCCGCCCCGGCTGTATTGGTTGGCCGCGTCCAGGTAGGTCTTGCCCACCGCGCTCACGCCGCCCTGGGCATACCAGCCAGCGGGGGCGTCGAAGCGCAGGCTGAGGTGGCCGGTGACGTCCGGCGCGTAGGGGTTGTGATTGCCCTTGTAGTCGTTGCTGCCTTCGTTGAATTGCTCGAAGCGCGTGCGGTTCAGGCCCACGGAACTGACCACCCGCCAGTTATCGGCGAGCAGGTATTCGGTTTCCAGTTCCAGCCCAGTGGAGCGCGCCGTCGCCGCGTTGGTGATGTACACCACACCCGGCTGGATGATCTGCTGCACCTGCATGTCACGCACGTCCATCCAGTACAGCGCCGCCGAGTAGCGCAGGCGTTTGTCCGCCAGCCAACCCTTGGCACCCAGCTCGTAGGTCTTGACCTTTTCCGGGTCGTAGCCGGGATAGTTAGCCGCGCTGGAGAAGGCGTTGAAGCCACCGGCGCGGAAGCCTTCGGCGTAGCTGGCGTACAGGTAAGCGTCGGGTTGCCATTCATATTGCAGCGCGAGTTTCGGGGTGAAGCGCTGCCAACTGGCGCTTTGTCGGCTGCCGCTCTGCGGGTTGATGTGCACCTTGTCCTGCTCGGCACGGGCGCCGAGGGTGAGGGTCCAGCGCTCGGCCAGGGGCATCAGCCATTGGCCAAACAGCGCGCTGGAATTGCCGCCCAACTGGCTGTCGATCTGCGTCAGGCGCAGGGGCAGTTTTTGCTGGTAGGACAGGTCGTGGTCGTCCCGGTCGGCATAAGCACCGAGCAACCACTGGTTGTCGCGCCACTGGCCTTCCAGACGAAATTCCTGGGACAGGGTATTGAAGTGATAATCGCGGCCCAGGTGCAGTTGGTCGGCAGGCAAAAAGTCGGTGTCTTGTTGCAGGCGGTCGTAGAAGTCGTTGCGCGCGGTGATCGAGCGCAGCTTCACCCCAGAGTCGAATTCGTGCAGCACATCCAGCGACAGGCTGCGGCCGCTGGAATGGTTCCAGCCTGGCGTGCCGGAGCGCACTTCGCGCCGCGTTGAACTGGCTGCGCCCCATACCGAACCACCGTCGCGGTAGTCCTGGCGGCTGTAGCGCAGGTTGACGTCGGTGGCCAGGGACGGCGTCCAGCGCAGCACCATGCGGGCGCTATGGCGCTCACGGTCATCGGCCTGGCCGCCGCGATAGCGGTTGTCGATAAAACCGTCCTGCTCCAGCCACTGCCCGGACACCCCGGCATACAAGGTGCCGGGTACCAGGGCGGTGCTGGCGTCGGCGCTGAGGGTGCGTAAGTCGCGGCTGCCGCTGCCGGCTTCGATGCGCGCGTACGGCGTATCACCCGGCTGGCGGGTGTGGATGCTCAGCACCCCGGCTTCGGCATTGCGCCCATAAAGGGTGGACTGCGGCCCGCGCAGAATTTCGATGTGTTCCACCCCCAACAGGTTGTGGTCAAAACCCTGGCCCATCAAGGTCGGCACGCCGTCCACCAGCATCAGCATCGAGGATGAAAACGCCGTCGCCCCGGAGCTGAGGCCACGCACCACCGGCAGGTTGGTGCCGGACTGGCCGAACGGCTGGAAGGTAAAGCCCGGCGTGGTGCGGGCCAGCTGCTCAAGGTCGTTGATGTGGCCTTTGCGCAAGTCTTCTTCGGTGATCACCGACAGGCCCGTCGGCACTTGTTCCTGCGCCTGCTCGATCTTGTTCGCGGTGACGGTCACCGCCTCCAGCTCGGTTTGCGCCATGGCCACCCCGGCGCTGCCCAGACAACAACCCAACACCCATACGCGCCTTATGCTCACCTGCGTTCCCCTTCAATGCTGCACCCCATCGCCGCGTCTCGGCGATGGCAGTTGATGGGCAAACATGTTACTGATGGATGCGAATGGCTATCATCTGGACCCGTCTGCATAACGGATCCATTCATATGCAAATCGGAGGCGGCGCGCGTGGTGGCATCACAACGGATTTCCCAGTCGTACCGGGTGGCATCTGCCCACGCGCGGCAGGTCAGCGAAGCCGGCGGCTGGATGCGCCAGCAATTGCCCGAAGAACTGGGGGAGTGTTATTCGGAACGCCTGGCCTTCGACAACGACCTGATGCTGGTGCGCTCGCGTTATCGGCCCACGCGCAACCTGATCGAAGACACCGTCAGCCCCCACAACCGCCCGATGCTGGTGATCACCTTTGGCATGCAGGGCGACTCCGGCTACAAGGGCGCTGATGGTTCGGCGGTGGCGTTCAAGGCGGGGTTCACCACCGTCACCGCGTTCCAGAGAAGCCTTGGCGAACGCTGCTATGCGAGCGACACGACGGTATCCCAACTGCGCCTGGTAATCGGTGAAAGTACGCTCAACAGGTACATCGGCGAACAACGCACGCGCCAGCTGTTGGGCAACGGCCATGTGCGCCAACTGGCCTACTGCACCACGTCAACGGCCAGCGCCAGCCACGCCAGCGCCCTCACCCATGGCGCGACCGGCACGCTGGACATGCATATCCACAGCCTCAGCCTGCTCTCGGAACAACTCCAGCGCCTGAGCCCCGACACCGTCCCGGCCAGCGTGCAATTCAGCGCCACCGACCTCGACAAGCTCGAACGGGTACGCGACCTCATGCTGGAGCACATGGACCAACCGCTGACCGTGGCCTACCTGTGCGCGGCGGTGGGGCTCAATGAATTCAAGCTCAAGCAAGGCCTGCACTACCGCTTCAACACCACGCCGCACCGCATGCTGCTGGAGATGCGCATGCGCAAGGCCCACACCCTGCTGGAAAGCGGCTGCCAAGTGGCGCAGGCGGCGTATCAGGTGGGCTATAAATTCCCGAATAATTTCAGCGCGGCATTTACCCGGTTCTTTGGCAAGACGCCCAAGGCGGTGTTTGGCAAACGGCGCTGAAACGGCGGCTATTTATTGCTGGCGTAGATCCACAGCACTTCGGCATCGTCCGGACTGGTGGAGATCCACTTATGGCCGCTGCTGGCGTCGTAGTAAATGGTGTCGCCCTGGGCCAGGGCCAACGGCTCGTAGAGTTCGGAGTAGATGGTGATTTCGCCGGACAGCACGTAGACGAAAATCTCCCCCGGATGGGTTGGCCACTCCGAATAGTCCCGCGTGGTACGCGCCACGATGGTGGTCTTGACCGGCAGCATGTTCTTGTTGCGCAGGTCGGCGGCGAACCACACGTTCTTGCACGTTTTGGTGGCGATGGCCAGGCCGTTGGAGTGGCGACTGGTGCTGCGCCGGCCTTGGGTCAATAAGACATCGCTGTCGTTGAGCAGGCTGACCACGTCCATATCAAACCCGGCAGCAATCTTGCTTAGGCTACTGAGGGTCGGCGAAAGCTCGCCGCGCTCGATCTTCGACAACGCCGACAACGACAGGCCAGTGTGCTTGCTGGTCTGTACCAATGACCACTGGCGCTCCTTGCGCAGCCGGTGCAGGCGCGGGCCGATCTCTATCGACGGGCGCGCAGATTCTGTTTCGTGATCTTCAAACGCCGAGGAGCTGATCTCTAGATTGGTGTCCATGCTGCGGCTGACGCTCCGATTGGGTAGTGCTCAGACTGTTGATTCAAAAAGAGAAAATATTCGTTCGCGGATTATTCATGCAACCGCCACGGCAATGCCAAACGGCTGTGTCGCAAAATACTGCTTGCATCCACAAAAAGTAAAGTATATCACTATAGTGGAAACCATCCATTATCAAGGATGACGGACAGGGAGAGCCACCGCGTGAACCACCTAGCGGAGCTTGACGTGCACGCACAAGAAATATACAAAAAAACTGTTTACCAGTGATTTTGTAGCCTGAATAAAACAGGGCTCAAAGACGCCATTGATTTGCCAAAGAACAATAAATTTACGAGCAAACAATTTCTTTTCCAGAACTGCCGTGTTGCTCGACCAACAGGAATGGCTATGAATCAGAAGCAGAAATACACCGGTATCCTCACGGCGGTGCCCACACCGCTGCATACGGACCTGAGCATCAACGTCGAATCATTGACCCGGCACATCCAGTACCTTCTCGACACCCCCACCGACGCCATCATTCCGTTGGGCGGCACCGGTGAATATACCTCGCTGTCGTTCAAGGAACGCATGCAGGTCGTCGAATGCTCCGTAGGGGCTGGTGGCGGCACGCTGCCGATCATCCCAGGCATCCTTTCGCCCGGCATCGGTGACGCGGTGGATAACGCCAAGGCTTTTATGTCGGCAGGTGCCGACGCACTGATGGTGGTGACCCCGTACTACTTCCGCCCCACCCAACAAGGCATCCTCGACTACTACAAGCGCTTCTCCGATGAAGTGGACAGCGACATCATCCTCTACGAGATCCCGTACCGCACCGGAGTGTCGCTGCATCACGAAACCGTCGCCAAGCTGGCCGAGCAAACCCGCGTGGTCGGCATCAAGGCCTGCAACCCGGACCTCGCCGTGCAGATGCGCGTGGCCGAAAGCTCCAGCAAAAAGATCTCGATCCTGTCCGGCGAAGAAGACGTGCTACCGCTGCATGTGGCCATGGGCGCAGTCGGCGCGATCATTTCCAGCTCCAACCTGATTCCAAAGCATTGGGCCAAAGTGCTCAACCTTGCCCTGCAAGGCCATTTGCAAGAGTCGATCGAGTTGCATACCAGCCTGCGACCGCTGATCGATCTGATTTTTTCCGAACCCAATCCTGCCCCCATAAAAGCCGCGCTCACCCAGCAAGGCTTCCCGATGGGCGAGGTACTCGCGCCGTTGAAGTCTGCCAGCCCAGGGCTGCAGGCGAGCATCGCCGAACTTGTGCCCGTCTACATTGAGCGTGAGCGTCTTCTCGCACTTTAAATTCTCCAGGGGTGTCAGGACATGAACAAGAAAACCGATTTCGCTTTACCGCGCCGCGACTTCCTCAAGGCCGTCGGCGTCACCGCCATGGCCGGTGCGATTGGCGCACCATTGCTGGCCGCATCGGGCAGCGCACAGGCTGCATCAAACAAACTGGTGATGGTGAGTTGGGGCGGCAACTACCGCACCGCCGTCGAGCAGGCGCTCACCATCCCGTTTGAAAAAGAGACCGGCATCAAGGTCACGCTGATCGACACGCCAGACCTGGCCAAAGTCAAAGCACAGATGATGACCGGCAACATCGAATGGGACATTTTCGACGCTACCGGCCCCATGGTCTTCAGCGGCGAAAAGAACAACTACTGGGAACCCCTGGACAGCGGCCTGGTGGACGCCGCCGACCTGATCACCGCGCCGTCCAAGTTCGCCGTGCCGTTCTACGGCTACACCGGTGGCATCTGCTGGGATGACAACCGCCACCCGGCGGGCAAGCACCCGATGAACTTCGCCGAATACTTCGACGTCGAGAAATTCCCTGGCACCCGCACCCTGCGCAACCGTGCAGTGGAAACCCTGGAATCGGCGCTGCTGGCCGACGGCGTGGCACCTGCCGACATGTACCCGCTGGACGTTGAGCGTGCATTCAAGATGCTCGACAAGATCAAGCCGCACATCGGCAAGTGGATCGAGCAAACCCCGCAGACCGTGTCCCTGGTGCAGACCGGCGAGGTCGACTACAGCTACACCTACGCCACCCGCGCCAAGGCTGCCAGCGAGGCCGGGCAACCGATCAAGTTCTCGTTCGAACAGAACCTGATCGGCCTGGAATACCTGGTGGTGCTGAAGAACTCGCCAAACAAAGCCAATGCCATGAAGTTCCTGAGCTTCGCCATGCGCCCGGAAAACCAGGCAGCCTTGATGGACCTGCACGGCAACACCCCGGCCAACAACAAGGCCGTGGCGCTGATGAACCCGCAAACCCGCCAGTGGCTGTCCACCCCGTCCAACGTGCACAACGTCCTGATCAGCGACGCGTGGTGGGCCGAGCATTACGACGAACTCACCAGCCGTTTCAAGTTATGGGCGCTTAGCTGATTGCCCATCGCCGAAGTCCGCTCTGAGCCCATTGCTGGAGCGGGTCGACAACGTTTGATCGAGTTCACGTTATGAATAATCGCAACGACGCCGCCCTGTACGTGGGGCCGGCCACCGTTTTTTTGCTGGCCATTATCCTGGTGCCCCTGGGTGTGCTGCTGTACACCAGCCTGGCGGGGCAACATGGGTTTTCGCTGGAGGCGTACCAGAAACTGTTCGCCAGCTCGCTGTTTCGCCGCACGCTGTGGGCCACCTTTGAGATCAGCCTGTTGGCCTCCCTGGCCAGCCTGTTGCTGGGCTATCCGCTGGCGGTGCACCTGGCGCGCCAGCCAGCGCGACGCCGGGCGATTTACATGATCCTGGTGCTGGTGCCGTTCTGGACCAGCATCCTGGTCAAGAGCTTTGCGTTCACCATCCTGCTGGGCAAGACCGGCCTGATCAACAGCCTGCTGTCGATGCTGTTCGGTACGCAGATCCAGTTGCCGATGCTGTTCAACCGCTTCGGCGTCATGGTGGGCATGACCAACTACCTGGTGCCGTTCATTGTGTTCCCGGTGCTGGCCAGCCTGCTGGCGATCAACCCTGCCCTTTATAAAGCAGCGGAAATCATGGGCGCCAAGGCCCCACGGATCTTCTTCAAGATCACCGTGCCCCTGAGCCTGCCCGGCGTGGCCGCAGGTGTATTGAGCACCACCATCATGTCGATGGGTTTCTTCGTCATTCCCGCCCTGTTGGGCAGCCCGCAGGACGTGATGATGTCCAACCTCGTGGACTTCTACACCCGTGAAACCCTGGACTGGAACACCGCTTCGGCCATCGGCGTGGTCATGCTGATCATCATCGCCATCGCCGGCCTGTGCGCCAGCCGCTTGCAGCGCTACGGCGCCAAACCCCGGGAGGCCGTGTGATGAGCGTCGCTAAAGTGAGCCGCTTGAATCGTCTGGACAGTGCCGAAATGGCGTCCTACGCCACGGTGCGCATCAAGGACCGCCAAGCCACCGGCTACCGCGTGTTGATGACCTCGCTGGCGTGGATCATCTACGCATTCATCCTGATCCCGAGCCTGATCGTGATTCCGATCTCGTTCGGCGGGCCGGGGGAGATCACCTTCCCGCCACAGCGCTGGACCTTGGAGCTGTACGCACAGTTATTCAGCTCCTCGACCTGGATGGACCCGATCTACCAGAGCCTAAAAGTCGCCGTGATCACCATGGTGATTTCCGTGGTACTGGGCGTGCCCGCCGCCTACGGGCTGGTGCGCTTCGAGTTCCCCGGCAAGCGCCTGGTGATGATGCTGTTGATGGCACCGGTGCTGGTGCCGGTGATCATCGTATCCCTGGGCCTGTACCTGTACTTCGCCCGCCTGGGCTGGACGGGCACCACCGCCGGGCTGGTCGCCAGCCACGTGGCCTACGTAATGCCGTTCTTGATGATGACCGTGATCGCCGGGGTCAAGAAGCTCGACCCGGACCTGGAGTTCATGGCCACCATCATGGGCGCCAGCCGCAGCACGGTGTTCTTCAAGGTGGTGCTGGCGCAGCTCAAGCCGTCGATTGCCGCAGGCGCCTTGTTTGCGTTCCTGATCTCGTTCGATGAAGTGGTGATCGCCTGGTTCCTGACCAGCGCGTCCACGGTGACCTTGCCGGTGAAGATGTACAGCAGCATCCAGTGGGATATCTCCCCGGTGATCGCCGCGGTGTCGAGCCTGCTCACCGTGATGTCGCTGCTGGTGTGTTGCTCGCTGGTGTACCTGCGGGCCGGTACGCCCGATGAAAACCACTGATTCAAGAATTATCGGAGTTCCTATGCTCAACGCTCAACCAACCAGCGACACCATGATTTCCTTCCAAGGCATCCGTAAAAGCTACGGCGGCCTGGACGCCCTGCACACTACCGACATCAATGTGCGCCGTGGCGAGTTCTTAAGCCTGTTGGGCCCCAGCGGCTCGGGCAAAAGCACCATCCTCAATATCATTGCCGGCGCGATCCAGCCCAGCAGCGGTCGCCTGTTGATCGACGGCCAGGACGTACTCGACAAGCCCTCCCGCGAACGTGGCCTGGGCATGGTGTTCCAGAACTACGCCCTGCTGCCGCACCTGAACGTGTTCGACAACATCGCCTTCCCCCTGCGCATTCGCGGCGCCAGCAGTGCCGAGATCAAGCAAAAGGTCGGCGTTGCCCTTGAGCGCGTCGGCCTGGTGGGCTTTGAAAAGCGCAAGCCACGGGAAATGTCCGGCGGCCAGCAACAACGCGTGGGCATTGCGCGCTGCATCGTCTACTCGCCGTCGATCATCCTGATGGACGAACCCCTGGGCGCCCTGGATAAAAAGCTGCGGGACCAGTTGCAAGGCGAGATCAAGAAGATCCACCGCGATCTGGGCACCACCCTGGTCTACGTCACCCACGACCAGGAAGAAGCGCTGAACCTGAGCGACCGCATCTGCCTGATGAACGGCGGGCGCATCGCCCAGCACGGCACGCCAGACGAGCTGTACTTCGAACCCAAGAGCGAGTTCGTCGCGGACTTTGTCGGCGAATCCAACCTGCTGGACTGCACCGTGGACAGCGCGAACCGCGTCAACCTCGCCACCGGCGGGCAGCTCCAGGTCAAGACCGGCTGCACCCAGGACATCGTGGTGGGCACCCGTACCAAAGTGATGATCCGCCCGGAAAAAATCGCCATCACCCAAGGCGCCGTATTGCCGGGTGCAGCACAAAACAGCGTGAGTGGCGTGGTGCGCCAGATTTCCTTCGTGGGCGGCATGACCCGCTTCGAGCTGGAGCTGCCCGGTGGCGGCAACCTGCTGGTCAAGGACATCTCCAGCCGCCTCAGCGAACGCACCGCCATCGGCCAACCCATGCATGTGCATTGGTCTGCCGCTGACAGCATCGTATTGAAGTAAGGGGCCCCTATGAACGAGCAATCCATTATCCAAGGCCTGCAAACCATCGTCGGTGGCTCAGGTGTAGTCCAGGGGCAATTCGACATGCAGGCGCACTTGGTGGACTGGCGCAAGCGTCATCACGGGCAAGCGCTGTGCGTGGTGTTTCCTGCGTCCACGCAACAGGTGTCGGCCGTGGTGCGTTTTTGCGCCGAACACGACCTGCGGATTTTCCCCCAGGGCGGCAACACCAGCGTATGCGGCGGCTCGGTGCCCACCGAAGACGGGCGCAACGTGGTGCTCAACCTGGCGCGCATGAACACCATCCGTAGCGTCAACACCGCCGACAATTCCATGACCGTCGAAGCCGGCTGCATCCTGGCCAACATCCATGACGCCGCCGCTGCCGAAGACAAATTGTTCCCCTTGAGCTTCGGTGCCGAAGGCTCGTGCCAGATCGGCGGCTGCATCGCCACCAACGCCGGTGGCGTCAACGTGATCCGCTATGGCAACACTCGCGACCTGATCCTCGGCCTGGAAGTGGTGCTGCCCGATGGCACGATCTGGAACGGCCTGCGCACCCTGCGCAAGAACAACAGCGGCTACGACCTCAAGCACCTGTTTATCGGCGCCGAAGGCACGCTGGGCATCGTCACCGGCGCCACCCTCAAGCTGTACCCGCAGCCCAAGGCGATGGTCACCGCGATGCTGGCCGTGTCGGATATCCACGCCGCCGTTGCCCAAGGCCTGACGTTGCAGCAGGCGTTTCCCGGTTCGTTGATTGCCCTGGAGTTCATCTCCGGCAGCGAATACGAAATCGTCCTCAAGCATTCACCCACCGTGAAACGCCCACTGACCCGTTCGCCGCAATGCGTGGTGCTGATCGAACTGTCGGCGGCCACCGGCACCAGCGAGATGCTGGTGGATGCGCTCTCCGAATGCCTGGAGCCCTCGATTGAAGCGGGAGTGATCGAAGACGCGGTGATCGCCTCCAGCGAACAACAGCGCCAGGACCTCTGGTTGCTGCGCCACAGCGTCACCGAATCCAACGTGCATGAAGGCATGGGCATCACCCATGACATCGCTGTGCCGATCTACCGCATCCCGGATTTCGTCGACCAGGCAAGCGCCGCGCTGGCCGAGCACTACCCCGAGGCGCGCCCGGTGATCGTTGGCCATATGGGCGACGGCAACCTGCACTACATCGCCATGTTCCCCCACGCGGCGTGGGCCGAAGTGGCCGACAAAAAAGCCTTTCAGCATGCCCTCAGCTGCCGCCTGTACGACATCGCCGCGGCGCTCGACGGCACCTTCAGCGCCGAGCACGGCATCGGTTCGCTGCATGTCGATGAGATGGACATCTACAAGCCCCAGGCCGAGTTGGACCTGATGCAAAGCATCAAGGCGTTGCTCGACCCCGCCAACCGCTTCAACCCGGGCCGCGTGTTGCCCGGCACGAATTCTTCGCTTTAACTCCAGGAGCCACGTATGAACGCTACCCCACATTTCCCACGTCCCGATAACGAACCAGAACTGGCCTACCTGGCCGAGTCCACCGAGTGGGCCGAGCTGCAAAAGCACCTGGCCAACCCTGAAGTGATCGACATCCCCGCCGTGATCGGCGGCGAGAAGATCTACACCGGCGACATCGAAGAAATCCGCGCGCCCCACGACCAGTCGCGCCTGCTGGCCCGCCTGCACCGCCCCACTGCCGAGCATGCCCAGCAAGCCATCGACAGCTCCATGGCCGTGGCCAAGCAATGGGCCGCCGTGCCGTTTGCCGACCGCGCAGCGATCATGCACCGCGCCGCCGCCATCGTCGCCGGGCGCATGCGCCACCGCATCAACGCCGCGACCATGCTCGGCCAGAGCAAGACCATCGGCGAAGCCGAGCCGGACAGCGCCTGCGAGCTGATCGACTTCCTGCGCTTTAACACCCTGTTCGCGCAGAAGATCTACAGCGAACAACCGACCTCCACCCGTGACGCCCAGAACCGTGCCGACTGGCGCCCACTGGAAGGTTTCGTGTACGCCGTGTCGCCGTTCAACTTCACCGCCATCGGCGCCAACTTGGCCTGCGCACCGGCAGTGATGGGCAACGTGGCGCTGTGGAAACCGTCGAACAAATCGGCGCTGGCCAACTACATCTTTTACGAGGCCTTGATGGAAGCCGGTATGCCAGCGGGCGTGATCAACTTTGTACCGGGTGACCCGGCGACCGTGACCGACGTGGCGTTCAACTCGCCGCATTTTGCCGGCCTGCACTTCACCGGTTCTTCCGACGTTTTCCGCTCACTGTGGCAACAAGCCGGTGCGCGCATCGACAAGTACCGCACCTTCCCGCGCCTGATCGGCGAAACCGGCGGCAAGGACTTCGTGCTGGCCCACGCTTCGGCCAATGCCGATGAAGTGGCGATTGCGTTGGTCAAAGGCGCGTTTGGTTATTCCGGGCAGAAGTGCAGCGCAGCGTCCCGTGCCTACATCCCGAAAAACCTGTGGCCGCAAGTGAAGGCTCGTGTGCAGCAACTGGTGGCGAGTTTGAAGATCGGCGATGTGGCCGAGCGTGATACCTACAACGGTGCCGTGATCGACAAGGCTTCGTTCCAGCGCTTGAGTGGGCGTATCGACAGCGCCAAGAACGATCCACACGCCACTCTGGTGGCCGGTGGCGAGTACTGGAGCGAGCCGGGCTGGTTTATCCAACCGACCGTGTACGAGGTGAGCAACCCGCTGCATCCGCTGATGCGCGACGAGCTGTTCGGCCCGATCCTGGCCGTGTACGTGTACGAAGAAAAAGCCTGGGACGACACCCTGGCACTGATCGACAGCAGCACCGACTACGCCCTCACCGGCTCAATCTTCAGCACCGACCGCTTCGCCCTGCTGCACGCCCAGAACGTGCTGGTGAACGCCGTAGGCAACCTGTACCTCAACGACAAAACCACCGGCGCGGTGGTCGGCCAGCATCCGTTCGGTGGCGGCCGTCGCAGCGGCACCAACGACAAGGCAGGTTCCTGGATGAACATCCTGCGCTGGACCTCCTCGCGCGTGGTCAAGGAAACCTACGCGCCTTCGCGCACCTGGTAAGACCGATGGCTACCCTGGCGCAATGCCGGGGTCGCCCTCTTTCGTTTAACAGCCGAATGTCGGCCGGGAAGTCACTGTGCAACACCAGGTTAAATGCGAGCCAATAGATCGGAGCACGGAAGTTCGCGAAGCCGCCTTGAGGTTGTTTTACCAACAGGGTTATCACGCCGTCAGTTTAAGGAAACTTGCCAGCGAACTGGGATTAAGTGCCGGCTCACTGTATGCACACATTGAAAGTAAGCAGGAGTTGTTATTTGAAATCATTGAAGGCACACAACAGGCACTTAACTATTCAATCCGGCGGGAATTAAAACGCGCGGCGCACAGAAACGCGTCTTTACTCGATGGTTTTGTACGGGGGGCTATCAGCCACGCCTGTCGCGAACGGCGGCACTTGTTATTAGCCATCAGGGAGCGCCACAGCTTATCCCCCGAACAACAATGCTGCATTGAACAGTTGCGCCAGGAGCTGGCGGTATTACTCAACCAGGCCCTGGGCACACAGCTACGCACGCTGAAGGCGCCAGCCTCGGCGATACAGGTGATGACGCAAAGTGTGCTGACCACCCTCGACGGGTTTCTGTACTTGCCCGAGCAGGCACTTTCCGTTGAACGAGCAGTAAAGGTATTTGCCGCAATGGCCAATGCCGCCGTAGCAGAAATTCTGGACTGATTCCGTTACGTCCACGAATAACAACAATAACGATGCACACACATTTATGGCTGCCATAAATATTACTTTGGAGACGTTATGGAACGTATGAGCGTATGGGGCGCAGGCTTGTTAATGCTGGCGGCAACACCTTTTGCAGTGGGCGATGAACTGAGCGAGTCAGCTTTCTTCAAGGACAGTAAAACCCAACTGCTAAACCGCAACTTCTTTTTCAACCGAGACTTTCGCGATAACGCCAGCACCGCACAAAGTTATCGCCAGGAATGGGCCCAGGGCCTGATCGGCACCTTCAACTCGGGCTTCACCGAGGGCACCGTGGGTTTCGGCATTGATTTGCTGGGCATGTATGGCCTGAAACTGGACAGCAGCTCAGACCGCATCAACAGCGGCCTGCTGCCCAGCAGCGGCAACCATGTTGCGGGGGTGGACCATGCGCAAAATGACTATTCCAAAGCCACCGGTGCGATAAAGATCAAAGTCTCCAATACCGTGCTCAAGTACGGCGGCCAATCAGTGGCTACGCCAGTGTTCGCCACAGCCGACTCGCGCCTGCTGCCGGAAACCGTCGAGGGCTTTTTCCTCAGCAGCAAGGAGGTCAAGGACTTGACCGTGGAGGCCGGGCATTTCACCTCCATGACCTTGCAGGCCTACGCCAGACGCCCAGGCTCGGCGTTGACCGGCGCCGATATCCTCGGCGCCAGCTACAAGCTCACCCCAACCCTCACCGCGTCGCTGTACGGCTCGTCGGTCAAGGACTACTGGAAGAAGCGCTACGCCGCGCTGGCCTGGGTCAAGCCGTTGGACGACCTGCAAACCGTGTCCCTGGACCTGCGGGCCTACGACCTCAAAAGCCAGGGCGAAGAAAAAGCCGGCGAGCTGGATAACCAGTCGTTCAGCCTCAAGGGTGCGTATCGCTATGCCGGCAGCACCTTTTCCCTGGCCAACCAGCAGATCCACGGGCGTGGCGCGTTCCAGCTGTATGTGGACGGCACCAACACGGACTACCTGTCCAACTACATCCAGTACGCCGAGTTCACCCGCGAGAACGAACGTTCGTGGCAGGCACGCTACGACTTCAACTTCGCCAGCATCGGCGTACCCGGCCTGACCTTTATGACCCGCTACGTGCGCGGCGATAACTTCAGCGCCAGCGCGGGCCAGGACGACCGCGAGTGGGAACGGGATATCGAGATGGGTTATGTGGTGCAGTCCGGCCCAGCCAAGAACCTGAGCTTTCGGATGCGCCAGGCGACCTATCGAAACTCGTTCAATGGCAGCCTGGATGAAGTGCGCTTGATCACCGAATACCCGCTGAACTGGTAACCCAGACAAAAACACCAGGCCGATGGCCTGGCGTTTTTACGTCAGTGCGGCAGGACGGTAACCGGCTTCGGCGGAGATCTGCCGGGCGCATTCGAGCAGCATGTCGCGGGTGCGTTCCAGCACGCCTTCGGCGGCCATCATGGCGTCGGGGCCGGACACGTTGATGGCGGCGACCACATTGCCTTCATGGTCACGGATGGCGGTGGCAATGGCGGTGGCGTAGTCAGAACGGCTGAGTACCCAGCCCTGTTCGCGCGCTTCACTGATGGCCAGCTTGAGGTCCGGCAGGTTCCTGGGGCCGGATGTCATGTGGTCGTCCAGGCGCACGTGCTGGTACAGCGACTCCAGCTCCGCTTCGCTCATGGAGCTGAGCAGCATCTTGCCCATCGCATTGCAGTGGCACGGAATGCGCGTGCCGATGGGGATATTCACCGACAGCCGTTGCTGGGCAAACGAGCGGTAGATGTAGAGGGTGTGGTGCTGCTCGCGGATGCTCAGGTGGCACGACAGTGAGGTGCGATCGCGCAGGGTGTTGAGGTGCGGCAGGGCCACGTCGACGATGTCGCGACTGGCCAGGTAGGTGAAACCCCGAGAGATCAATTGCGGCCCCAGCTCATAGCCGTTCTTGCCGACTTTTTGCAGGTAGCCCATCGCCGCCAGGGTTTGCACGATGCGATAAATGGAAGAAACGCTGCCGCCCATGAGTTCGGCCAGCTCGTTCATGTTCAGGTTGCGCTGGTCGGAGTTGAACAGTTCCAGGATGCGCAGGCCGCGTTGCAGGGCTGGAACGATGTAGTCCAAGTCTTTGGCTGAGGGGTCCTGCTCGCTCATGTGCATCTCTCGTCTACAAAATGTTTTGGGGCTACCGAATGCCAGACAAGATACCAGTGTCCGGCCCGACACAAATCAAAAAATGTGGGAGGGGGCTTGCTCCCGATAACGGTGTATCAGTCAGCACATCTTTAGCTGAAAGACCGCTATCGGGAGCAAGCCCCCTCCCACATTTGGACTGCATAGGCAGGGCTATCTCGGCAGGGCTGTGATGCCAGCCGGGGCGCCGTCGAACTCTTGCATGGCATCAATCAACACATGCCAGAGGTAATGCGCCGAAGCCCGGTCGAACAGCAGGTGAAAACACGGGCTGTCATCGGTGCCGGTGTTGACGATGATGCCGTTGACCCGCGCCACGGAGGTCTGCGCCACGCTCCCCGGCGCAAACGCCGAGGCGCTCAGGTCGACACCGCAGAGCTTGGCCATGATCTCGCTGACACGCGGTCCAAACAGCGCCAGGCAAGTGTGGCTGTCCTGGCGTGGCAGGCAGTAGTTGGCTTGCGGGCTGAACGTCCAGCCGGCTTCCAGTTGCGCCAGGCGCTCCCCACCGTCGCCCAGGGCGCCCAGCAGGAAGTATTCGTTCATCGACAACCGTGCGACCCATTCACCGCCCGATTGGCGCACGGCGACGTTGGGCGCTTGGGGCAGGCTGAAACCGTGGCCGGTGAGGAACTCGGCGGCCTGGGCACCGCGAAAACCGACACGGTGCAGGTTGGCCAGGTCCACCAGCCCGCAGGCTCGGTGTTCGTCGGCGTAGCTAGCCACGAACGGCTTGCCGCCCAAGGAGGTCATCACCGCGTCGGTGTGCAGAGAGTGCAGCGGGCTTCGCTCAAGGTTATTCATGTCACAGCTCCTGACGCTTGTTTTCAGGGTCATAGAAAGGCAGTTCGACCACCGTGGCGCTGACGATTTGCCCACCGCCCACACGGATCGGCACTTGGCTGCCCGGTGCCGCCTGCTTGGCGCTGACATAGGCCAGGCCGATGATGGCGTCCAGGGTGCTGGAGTATTCGCACGAGGTGACGTTGCCGCTGATGTCCGCGCCTTCGAGCACCAGGTGCCCTTCCAGCGGCAACGGTTGCGTCTTGGCCAGTTTGAAGCCCACCAGCTTGCGCTTGAGGGGCTGGGCTTCGAGGATTTCCACCGAGCGTTTGCCGATGAAGAACGGCTTCTTGCGGGCAATCGCCCACTGCATGTCGATCTCGCCGGGGTGGGTCATGCCGTCGGTGTCCTGGCTGATGATCACGTGGCCTTTTTCCAGGCGCAGCAGGCGCTGGGTTTCGACGCCGAATGGGCGAATGCCAAAGGCTTTGCCGGTGTCCAGCAGGATGTCCCACAGGGCTTCGGCGAAACGCGCCGGCACGTGGATTTCGTAGCCCAGTTCGCCAACGAAACCGACCCGCAGGATGCGCGCGGGATTGCCGGCAACCGTGCCTTCGCGCACACCCAGGTAAGGGAAGGCTTCGGCGCTGAGGTCCACGTCAGTGCAGACATTTTCCAGCACCTTGCGCGATTGCGGCCCGGCCAGGTTGACCGCAGCGTAAGCGGCAGTGACGTTGGCCACGTCTACATCCAAGCGCCATTGGGCGTTCCACTGCAGCATTTGCTGGTAGATACGGTCCACGCCGCTGGTGGTGGCCGACACGTAGAAGTGGTTGTCGGCCAGGCGGCACGCCACGCCGTCATCGCCCACCACGCCTTGTTCGTTGGTGAGCAGCGCATAACGAGTACGACCCACGGCCAGTTTCTTGAAGCCGAAGGTGTACATGCGCTCCAGCAGTTCAGCCGCGTCCGGGCCGCGTACATCCAGGCCGCCAAGGGTGGACACATCGATCAGGCCGACGTTGTTGCGCACGCACTCGGCTTCTTCACGCATGCAGCGTTCGCGTTCATGGGCCGGGCCGTAAAACGCCGGTCGCTGCCAGATACCGGCTGGCATCATTTTCGCGCCGGCCTGCAAGTGGCGCTCATGCATCGGGGTGCGGCGGTAAGGGTCGAAGCCACGTCCGGCCAACAGCGCGAGTTTCTCTTCGGTGAACGGCGGACGCGCAGTGGTCACACCAGTTTCGCTGATATTGCGATGGGTGGAGGCGGCCACCAAACGCGCCGTCGGCAACGCGGAGTGACGCCCCTGGGACGGCCCCATGCCCACCGTGGAGAAGCGCTTGACCAACTGCACATCGCGATAGCCATGGCGGGTGGCGTTGATGATGTCGCGGATCTGCAGGTCTTCATCGTAGTCGACGAATTCCTTGCCCTTGGGGTGGGCAAAGATCGGCCAATCGAAGTTGACCCGCGCACTGTCGGCCTCTGGCGCTTGCGCGGGCTCTTCACCCAGGCCCAGGGCGGCCAGCGCCTTGGCGGCGGCGTAGCGACCGTCCTCGATCACATTGCCTAGCGCGTGCTGGCCGTTCACGGAACCGGCGATCTGCAAGTTGGCCGGCAAGCCCTTGATGGCGAACGCGGCGCAGGTGTCGTTGTAGCTCAGGGTGCCACCGGCCTGGCACAGCAGTTGGTAGACCGGCATGTAGCCTGCGGACATGCACAGCAGGTCGCAGTCCAGCACTTGGCCCTGATCGGCAACGCGCCCCTGGCCGACGATGCGGCGCACGTCCACGCCGGTAACATGCAGGCCGCGCTTGTCGGCCAGCGCCTCATACACCGTGTGTTCCAGGTGCACCACGATGCCCTTGGCTTTCACCGCCGCCAGCAACGCTTGCGATGCAGGCTGTGGGCGCATGTCGAGCAAGGCGGCAACCGCCACGCCTTGTTCGTGTAAATCCAGTGCGGCGAGGTAGCCGTCATCGTTACCGGTGAGCACCACCGCACGCTGGCCCGGCTTGACCGCATACAGGCGCATCAAACGTTGCACCGCGCTGGTCAGCACCACGCCCGGCAGGTCGTTGTTGCGAAACACCACCGGCTGGTCGAACGCGCCGCTGGCGACGATGCACTGGCGCGCCCGCACCTTGTACATGCGCTTGCCCTGGTGGATCGGCAGGTAGTTGTCGGCAAACCAGGCGTTGCAGGTGGCGTCGGTCATGACGCGGATGTTCGGGTGGTTGCTCACCGCGCCGACCATTTGCTCGCGGGTGCCGCTGGCCTGGTTCGCATCCAAACCGAAGCGTGCATAGGTCAGCGCGCCGCCGAGTACCGGTTGCTGCTCTACCAGCAAGACCTTGGCGCCAGCGTCCGCTGCGGTCAGCGCCGCACTCAGGCCCGCCGGGCCACTGCCGATCACCACCACGTCAAAGAACAGGAAGGCCTTGTCGTGGTACTCAGGCTTGAATTCGAGGTCGAGTACACCCAGGCCGGCCTTTTTGCGGATCAACGGCTCCCAGCGTTTCCACATGCCCTTGGGCTTGTAGAACGCGCGGTAGTAGAACCCCACCGGCATGAATTTGGAGAACTTGCCCAGGTAGGCGTCCTTGTCTTTCTCCAGGGTGCCGCTGATGTTTTGCGGGGTCACTTGCAGGCCCGGCAACAGCGGTTGCAGGTCGGCGATGACGTTCGGTTCATCGGGCAGTTGCACCAGGGTGTTGGCGTCTTGGGCGGCCATGGTCAGCGGGCCACGGGCGCGGTGGTATTTGAACGAGCGCGACATCAGCCACTGGTCACTGCCCAGCAAGGCACTGGCGACGGTGTCGCCGCTGAAGCCCTGGAACGGGCGGCCGTCGAAGGAAAAACTCACAGGCTTGTTGCGGTCGATCAGCAGGCCCATCGGGGCTGGCAGGCGAGTCATTGGGAAGCCTCCGTGGCGAAGTCGATACGCCGGGTGAACAGTTCCTTGGGGTCGAAGGTGCGCAGAATCTGGTCGGTGACGGTGTGGCGCACGGCGATAAACCAGTAGCTCGACGCGTTGTGCATCCACCATTCGGTGACCACGCCTGCGATGTTCTCGCTGTTGAACACGTAGTCGGCCCACTCGGCCGTGGAGCAGGTGGCTGGGTCAGGCATGGTTTTGACTTCACCGCCGTAGGTGAACTCGTTGATGTTGCGCGCGCCGTTGAGGGGGCAGGTCATGATTTTCATACGTGCACTCCGTCAGTGGCTGGCCGCTGTCGCGCCCATCTCGTTGACTTGCTGGAAGGTGGAGAACCGGTCGAGGGCAAACGGCTTGATCAGGTCCGGAACCTTGCCGCCGCTGGCGACCAGTTCGGCCATGGTCTTGCCGGTGATGGGCGTGGCCTTGAAGCCCCAGGTGCCCCAGCCGGCGTCGAGGTAGTAATTTTCCACCGGCGACAGGCCCATGATCGGGCTGTAGTCGGGGGTCATGTCGGTCATGCCGCCCCACTGGCGCATCAACTTGGCGTTGGCCATGAACGGGAACATCTCGATGGCGGCCGACAGCAGGCTTTCCTTGAGGTCCAGGGTGGAGCGCGAGTTGTACAGCGGGTACGGGTCGGAACCGCCACCGAAGACGATCTCGCCACGGCTGGTTTGCTGCACGTAGCAGTGCAGCGCGGAGGAGCTCACCAGCGGGTCGAGGAACGGCTTGAACGGCTGGGTGACCATCGCCTGCAACGGGTAGGTATGAATCGGCGCCTTGATCCCGGCCTTGTTCAGCAGGATCGAACTGGAACCGGCCACCGCCTGCACCACGCAGCCACATTGGATGTTGCCGCGATTGGTCTTGATAGCGGTGATGCGGCCGTTGGTGATCACCAGGTCCTGCACTTCGGTGAGCTGATGGATCTCGACGCCGCGCTTGGCCGCTTCCTTGGCGTAACCCCAGGCCACGGCATCGTGACGTGCGGTGGCGCCGTCTTCGTGCCACAACCCGGCGAGCACCGGCAAGTGGCCGGGGTCGAGGTTGAGGGACGGCACCAGCTCGCGGATCTGCTGGCGGTCGATCATTTCGCAGCGCCCGCCGAAGTGTTTGTTCACTTCGGCGCGCTGGCGAAACGCACGCACCGTGGCGTCGGTGTGGGCCAGCGTCAGTTGCCCGCGCTCGGAGTACATGATGTTGAAGTCGAACTCGTTGGACAGCTCTTTGAACATGCGCACCGACTCGATGTAAAAGCGCACGCCTTCGGAGGTCAGGTAGTTGGAGCGAATCACCGCTGTGTTGCGTGCGGTATTGCCGCCGCCCAGGTAGGCCTTTTCCAGCACGGCCACGTTGGTGATGCCGTGGTACTTGGCCAGGTAGTACGCGGTGGCGAGGCCGTGGCCACCGGCGCCGATGATCACCACGTCATAGGCAGACTTGAGTTCCTTGGGCGCCGGCAAATCCACTTCCACCGGGTAGTCGGACGACAAGCCGTATTTCAACAGGCTAAAGGGCATGGTGGGCTCCAGGTACAGACAGTTGCTGGCGCAGGGCGCGGACGGTGTTTTGCAGCAGGAAGGCGATGGTCATGGGGCCTACGCCGCCAGGCACTGGGGTGATGGCGGCGGCTTTTTGCGCGGCGCTGGCGAAGTCCACATCCCCCACCAAGCGGGTTCGGTCGGCCTCGGCAATGCGGTTGATGCCGACGTCGATGACCACGGCGCCCTCTTTGAGCCAATCAGCCGTGATCAACTGCGGGCGACCCACGGCGGCGATGACGATATCGGCTTCGCGGCACAGGCGCGGCGCATCGACACTGCGCGAATGCAACACAGTGACCGTGCAATTGGCTTGCAGTAGCAGCGCAGCCATCGGCTTGCCAACGATGTTGGAGCGGCCGACGACCACCGCGTGCTTACCGCTAAGATCGCCGAGTACCTGGTTAAGCAGGTACATACAGCCACTCGGCGTGCACGGGTACAGCGCCGGCTGGCCGAGGGACAGCGCACCGACGTTTTCGCGATGGAAACCATCCACATCCTTGCGCGGATCAATCGCCTGGATCACCGCCGCTTCGTCGATTTGTCTGGGCAGCGGCATCTGCACCAAAATGCCGTTGACCCGCGGGTCGGCATTCAGGTCAGCGATCAAGGCCAGCACCGTGGCCTGGTCGATATCCGCAGGCAATAGATGCTCTATCGAGCAAATGCCCACCTCGGCGCAGCGCTCGACCTTGTTGCGCACGTACACGCGACTGGCCGGGTCATTACCCACCAACACCACTGCCAGGCACGGTTGCAGGCCTTCGGCGCCAAGCACTTCAACCTCGTGCTTGACCGCCGCTAGCACCTCGCGCGCGGCCGCTTTGCCATCGATGATTCGGGGTGTGTTCATCGGAAGATCACCGTACGGTCGTGGTTCATGAACACGCGGTGTTCCAGGTGATACTTCACGGCCTTGGACAGGGCCACGGTTTCGGTGTCACGACCGATGGCGACCAGGTCTTCGGGTTTGTAGGCGTGGTCCACGCGCTGCACTTCCTGCTCGATGATCGGGCCTTCGTCGAGGTCGGAGGTCACGTAGTGGGCGGTGGCGCCGATCAGTTTGACCCCACGCTCGAACGCCTGGTGATACGGCTTGGCGCCTTTGAAGCCAGGCAGGAACGAGTGGTGGATGTTGATCGCACGGCCACTGAGCTGGCGGCACAGGTCATCGGACAGAATCTGCATGTAGCGCGCCAGCACCACCAGTTCGGTGCCGGTCTCGCGCACCACGTCGAGCAGCGCCTGTTCTTGCTGGGCCTTGGTGTCTTTGGTCACCGGCAAGTGGATAAAGCGGATGCCTTCACGCTCGGCCATGGCGCGCAGGTCTTTGTGGTTGGAGACGATGGCGGTGATGTCCATCTCCATTTCGCCCTTGTGGCGACGGTACAGGAGGTCGGACAGGCAGTGGTCGAACTTGCTGACCATCAACAGCACCTTCATCGGGCGGCTGCGGTCGTGGATCTGCCAAGTCATGTCAAATTCCTGAGCCACCGGTTCAAAGCCCGGCTTGAGCGCTTCGATATCACCGACCACGCCGGCATTGAAGCGGAACACCGCCCGCAGGAAGAAGCGCCCGGTGAACTCGTCATCGAACTGCGCCAGCTCGCTGATGTAGCATTTCTGCTGCGCCAGGTAAGACGTGACGGCGGCGACGATGCCCGACGTGGCCGGGCAACTGACGGTGAGGATAAAAGATTCGTTCGAAGTGTTCATTTTTCGCCTGACAATTTTAAGTTCGTAAGTGAAATTATTTATCAATAAAACCTTGCTTTAAGGCATTACTAAAATCGCTTGCAAATATAGTTTTTATTGAAAAGCTATGGACGAGCAAAGCCCCGGCGCAGACCTTCAAACCCAGATCTACGCCTGATAACTTCGTCAGCGCGTCGCTAAACTTTTAGCCACCTCGCCCTGAACGGTCTTCCAAATCTTCTGCTTCATTGCCAGGTACTGCTCCGACAACTGCACGTCGGCGTTACGCGGGTGCGGCAGGTCGTTGACGATGTCCTGGGCGATCTTGCCCGGCCGGGCCGACATGATCAGGATGCGCGACGACAGCATCAGCGCCTCATCAATGGAGTGAGTGATGAAGACGATGGTCTTGCCGCTTTGCTCGTAGATGCGCACCAGTTCTTCCTGCAGCACTTGGCGCGTCATCGCATCCAGCGCGGCGAAGGGTTCATCGAACAGCATCACCGCCGGGTCGTTGGCCAGCACCCGGGCAATGGTCACGCGCTGCTTCATGCCGCCGGACAGCTGCTTGGGATAGGCGTTTTCAAAGCCCTTGAGGCCCACCATGTCAACAAACTGCTGGGCAATGGCGCGGCGCTCGGCCTTTTTCATGCCCTTCATCTTCAGGCCGTAGGCGATGTTGTCGAGCACACTCAGCCACGGGAACAGCGCGTACTGCTGGAACACCATGCCGGTGTTGGGGCTCACTTCGGTGACCTGGCGACCCTCGACTTTCACCAGCCCTTCGCTGGGATGGTCGAAGCCGGCGATCATGTTGAGGGTGGTGCTCTTGCCGCAGCCCGATGCGCCGACAATCACCACGAACTCGCCTTTCTCGATACGCAGGCTGACGTTATCCAACGCCAGCATGTCGCCGTAGCGCTTGGAGACGCCTTCGAGCTCAATGATTGGGTTCAGTCCTGCCACGATACGAGCCTCCTCTCGATAATGCGCATCACCAGGTCGGTGAGCAGTACGGTGATGCTGATCATGACCATGCCCAACACCACGGTGTCGGTCTGGAAGTACTCCTTGCCGTTCATGATCATGAAGCCCAGGCCTTCACGGGCGGCGATCAGCTCGGCAGAGATCACGCAGGTCCAGGCGATGCCGAGCATCACTTTGAGGCCGGTGATGATCTGCGGCAGCGCGGCCGGCAGGATGATGCCGAACATGATGTTGTGGCGCTTGGCCCCCAGGTTCTTGGCGGCGCGGATCAGCAGCGGGTCAACGTTGCGGGTGGAGTCGATGATGTACAGCAGCGCCGGGGCCAGGGAGCCCATGAACACGATGGAGTACTTCTGCGACTCGGAAATGCCAAACCACAACAGCGACAGCGGCACCCAGCTCATCGACGGCAACGGCCGCAGGAACGACAGCAGCGGATTGAAGATCGCCATGCACAGTGGCGACGAACCCATCGCGATGCCCAGCGGCACGGCAACGAGGGTGGCCAGCAGGAAGCCGACCATGACGCGGCGGGTGGAGGCGAAAATGTTGGCGATCAGGCTGCCGTCGCCGGTCATATCGACGGCGCGGTGCCAGATGTCAGACGGCGCCGGCAGGAACAGGGCCTCAATGAAGCCCATCTTCACGGCGGCTTCCCAGACCGCGAGGATGATGATC
The DNA here is from genome assembly GCF_050432925.1 of Pseudomonas sp. 18175. Classification (NCBI taxonomy): domain Bacteria; kingdom Pseudomonadati; phylum Pseudomonadota; class Gammaproteobacteria; order Pseudomonadales; family Pseudomonadaceae; genus Pseudomonas; species Pseudomonas sp. 18175. The sequence continues at coordinate 94,493 of NZ_JBKFTO010000007.1, forward strand.
AAAGTGGCGAAACCGATCACCAGCCGCGACACGAGGCCGGTGCCCATTGGCACATAGGGGCGAGCGCTGGCGCTACTCATGGGCGGATCTCTGCGTGGCTGACGAACGAGGTGTTGAACCAGTCATCCACGGCCGGAACCTTGGACAGCTGCTTGTTCTCCACCATAAAGGCGGCCAGTTGCTTGAGGCCATGCTGGAAGCTGTGGGCCTCGATCAGGGTTTGCTTCTGGTCGGCCAGGTCGTGCCACTCGATGGCATTGATGGTCTTGAGTTGTTCGTCCACCGGCAATTTGGTCAGCGAGGTGATGGACTGCGCGGCTTCCTCCGGGTGAGCCTTGATGAACGCGATGGCTTCCATGTAGCTGTCGACGAACGCTTGGGCTTCCTTCGGATGCTCTTTGGTGTAGGTGCGGCTGGCGATCAGGATGTCCGGCCCGGTGCCGATCTTGAATTGCTTGTAGAGGCTGAACTGGGTGTCGTCCGCCAGCAGTGTGCTGCCCTGCTGCTGCAGGATATTGAAGGTGGGCGACCACGCCACGGCAGCGTCGATCTGCCCGGTCTTGAGGGCTGCTGGCATTTCCTGGGTCGGCATGTTCAGCAGCATCACGTCTTTGTTCGGGTCCATCTGCGCTTGTTTGAGCAGGTCAAGAATGAGAATGTGTCCGCTTGATGCGTAAGTGACGCCGATCTTCTTGCCCTTGAGGCTGGGGATATCCTTGAATTCACCGCTGGTGAACACGCCCTGCACGGTCACGAAGGAGTCCGGTTCCGAGACCACCTCGAATGATTTGCTGCCTGCTGCCATCAACGACAACGCAGGAATCGCGCTGGAGGCGGCGAAATCCAGGTTGCCGGACACCATCGCACTCATGCGGCTCGACGAGGTACCAAACAGCTGCCACTGCACATCCAGGCCATTCTTTTTGAAGATGCCTTTATCAATGCCCACCCAGACTGGAAAGCTACTGAACCAGGTCGAGCCGCCATAGATGACAGGCGCAGGCGTGGCGGCCTGAGTGGTGGTGGCGGTAAGGCCGCCGACCAGCAGCGAGGCTGATAACAGGAGGGTTCTGGTGAAAGCTTTGAGAGTGGTCATGCAAGGTACCCGAGCTTGGTGGGAGCAAAAAGGACGGTTAAAACCGTTCTTCAATGAAGGGCAGAATGTTGTATTTATTCATTGTGAAATGTTATTTTTACAGGTGAATTGATTTTATGTATCACCTTGTGTTATTGGCTATTTTATAAGCCAATCGGACAATCAAGTAAATACTATATTTACCGGAGCGATGCGCCGGCCACCCCACTACCGCTGAACAAGCAGGCAAAAAAAATCCGGAAACCCACACTTGCGTGGGGCTTTCCGGACCTTTAGTACCCATCAAAACAATCGGCTACACGCTTCGATCAGAACTCCAACTGCGCAGAGAACGCCACCGTGCGCGAATCCCCCAGGTAACTGCTGTTGAGCCAGTAATGCTTGTCGGTGAGGTTGCTCACGTTCATGCGCAGCGTCAGGTCATTGCCCCCCAGCGGCAGGTGGTAACGGGCGCCGGCATCAAAGGTGGTGACCGACGGCAAAGTGTAGTTATTCGCCTCGTCCGCATACTGCTTGCCGGTGTAGAACGCACCGCCGGTGAGGGCAAAGCCTGGCACCGAGGCGACGTCATACTCGGCGTAAACCTTGGCCAATTGCTTGGCCACGTTGATCGGCGCATTGCCGGCGTTTGCCGCCACCGCCGATTTTTTCACCTTCGGGTCCAGCAAGGTAAAGCCGCTGACGAGCGTCAGCTGCGGGGTGACCTTGCCGGTGACACTGAACTCCAGGCCATTGTTTTCCTGGCGCCCATCCTGAACATAGACACGCGCCGAGTTGGTGTAGGTATTGGGCTTGTCGATGTTGAACAGCGCCAGGGTAAACAGGGTGTCACCCAGACTGGCCTTGGCGCCGATCTCGTACTGCTCGCTGATCTGCGGTGCCAGGGCTGTCCCGGCATTGATCGCCCGAGAAGGCGCGATGCCGCCACTTTGCAGGCCTTCGATGTAGGTGGCATAGGTGGTCAGCCAGGGTACGGGTTTGTAGATCAACGACAGGCTGGGCGAGGTGGTGCTCTTGTCGTACTCGGTTTTGCGCGGCGCGGTCGAGGTGGCGAAGTCATTGTTATAGGACGTGATGCGCGTGCGGGTAGCCCCCAGGATCGTCGACCACTGCTCGTTGAAGGTGATGATGTCGCCGATCAACAGGTTATGGGTATCGGAGGTACTGGAGACATGTTGCGCGCCATGGCCGATGGAGTAACCCGGCTGGCTGACCTGGGGTTGCTGGTCGAGGGACAAGCCCGGGCCGGTCACCGAGCTACGCTGCTGGCTCGGCGTGTGGTCTTCGTACATGAGGCTACGCGCGGTATTACCCTGATAACCCAGGGTGACTTTATGCGCCAGCGAACCGGTCGCGAACTGCGAGTCGAGGAACAGATAGCCTGAATACTCGCGCGTTTCGATCGGTGCGAATGCGTACAGCGGCTGCGTGTATCGATTCGGCGCATCCACCTGCGGACCGGTGTAAGTGTACTCCTGGGTATATTGCTGCGCCGCGAAGGCAGCGCGCAGGTTGAACGCATCGTTCAAGCGCCACTTGACCCTCGCGCCGGCCTTGTCGGTCTGGTTTTTGGAGAACGCCCATTTCTGGCTGTACAGCGTATCGGTATCCAGCGACGACGCGCCTGGGCGGTACGCCTCGTTGACAAAATACCAGTAGCTGGTGAGGCCACGGGTCAGGCTTTCCTTGTGGGAGGCGTCGAATTGCACTTGCAGGTCGTCGCTGATATTCCAGTCCAACGCAAGGCTGACCATCTGGCGACGGCGCTTTTGCAGGTCCATCGCGGTTTCGCCATCCTGGGTCAGAACGTTGAGTCGGTAGGCGAATTTACCTTCGCTGTCGATCGGGCCACCGAAGTCGCCGTGCAGGTAGTAGTTCTCGCCACCAGCATTGCCCAGCGTGACGCTGTTATAGCGCTGATAGGTCGGGCGCTTGAGCACATAGTTGACCAAGCCGCCCGGCGAGGCCGGGCCGTACAGGAAACCGGTCAGGCCGGTGACCACCTCCAGTTGCTCGGTGTCCTCGATGAAGTTGCCAGCATCGGCCAGCGTGGTGAAACGCAGGCCGTCGTTGGCGATATTCAGGCTGGCCGAGCTACCGAAACCACGAATGGTCACAGCACTGGCATAACCCGCACTTTTGGGCGAGTACAGCTGGGTGAACGGGTTGCGCTTGAGCACATCGTCGGTAGACGTCGCCAGCATGTTCTTGAGCAGCGCCTGGGAAGTGACGCTCATGGAATAGGGCGTATCCTGCAACTTCATCGCCCCCAAAGCGCCGACGCTGCTGATGTTTTCACTCACATAGCCGGCCGCCTGCGAGCCGTCCATTGACGCGCGCTGGCCCTGGATAGCGATATCCGGAAGGGTCATCGTGCCTGCATCACCACGGGTCTGGACCAGCCCATAGACCCCCTCCCCCAACTTGACGGCTGCAAGCCCGGCACCGCCGAGCAGCGTGGCCAGGCCTTGCTCGACGCTGTAGTCACCCTCCAGGCCCGGCGAAACCAAGCCCTCAGTGAGCGCAGGCACAAATTGCACGGTAATCCCGGCCTGGGCGCTGAACCCGGTCAGGGCCTGGCTCAAGCTTGCAGGCTGAACGCTGTACGTATGGGCAGCGCCCTCAGCGCAGGCACACAGTGGCTGCATGGCCAAGGCCAGGGCCGGAACCAGGGTAAGCAACGACACGGCAAACGTGCGGCCCCGGGCAGCGCGCGGGATAGTGGAAAGCGTCATGGAGCAAGGTGTCCTATGGTGAGTAGCGATTCACAACTAAGGACGAGCGCCGCAAAAAAACGGGCCAAATAGAGGTCAGGCTTTTTTGATGGTGACCCAGTAGCGGGTGCGATAACTCACAGCCACGGGAAGCGTGGTGGGCAGCGCGGCGAGAATGGCGTCGGTATTGTCGAGCTGAAAGCCACCGCTGATACGCAGGCCTGCAACGCTGTCATCGCAATACACGCGACCTGGGCGATACCGCGCCAGCTCTTGCAGGAAGTCGCGCAGCGGCAGGTTTTCGGCCACCAACTGGCCCTGGGTCCACCCCGTCGCCAGCGCGCTGGCCGGGCGCAATGGCCCAAATGCCGCCGCACTGAAATACAACTGCTGCCCAGCCTCGACAACCTGCGCCGCCCCTTGCGCGGGCGTGGCGCGAACTTGCCCCTGCAACACCGCGAGCTGGGTGACGCCATCGAGTTGACGCACCGCGAAGCGCGTCCCCAAGGGCTCCATGACACCTTGAGCACTGACCACTCGCAACGGGCGCTGGTCGACCCCCGTGGTGATGACGATTTCGCCGCGCACTAGACGTATCAGGCGCTGGCCGGCATCAAAACTCACATCGATGGCGCTGTCGGTGTTCAGGTTGACCACACTGGCATCCGCGAGCGTCAGCTGCCGACGCTCACCAATGGCCGTACGGTAATCGGCCATCCAACCCTGCTGCCCCACGATGCGGTAACCCAAGTAGCCCGCCGGCGCTATCGTCGCCAGCACCAGCAGCGCCTTCAGCACCTGGCGCCGCTCACGGTTAAGGGTGCCAATCGCAATCGAGGGGGGCAGGCCACCCAGCTGTTGCTGCACATGCTGCACGCGCTGCCAGGCCCGCTCATGCTCAGGGTCGGCGGCACGCCAACGGGTACAGGCCAGTTGCTGCGCGGCGCTCAGCGGTTGCTCGTGCATAAGCACCAACCAATGCGCGGCCTGGCGTGCGACGTCACGGCTGATGGGGGCTTGAGCGGGCATCAAAATCCCACGTCATGCAGGATGCAGGCTTCGAAGGCGCTGGCCATATGTCGCTTGACCGTGCGCTCGCCGATACCCAGCTGATGAGCGATTTGCAGGTAGGTCAGGCCATCCAACTGCGCCAGCAGAAACACCGTACGTACCACCGGTTTCAGGCGATCGAGCATGGCGTCGAGTTGCAGCAAGGTTTCACGCATCTGCCACTGCTCTTGTGGTGAGAGCGCAAATGCCTCGGGCAGCGTGGCGAGCATCTCGAGATAGGCGCGCTCCAGCGACTGCCGACGAAAATAGTCGCAGACCAGGCGCTGCCCCACCGTCGCCAAATACGCGCGAGGGCGCTCCAGGATCAGCTTTTCGCCGGTTCTACGCTGGGAAGTGAGGATGCGCAGGAACGTATCCTGCGCCAGGTCCGCCGCCTGGCTGTTGCAGCCCAGGCGCTGATAAAGCCAACCCTTCAGCCACCTGTTGTGCTCTGCATAAAGCAGCCCTAGACGATCATCACTCACTACTCGCCCCCCGAAAGAAGCGCCGATAATAATTGGTAATGATTCTCACATCAACGAGCGAGGCATGTCATCCAGGGCAGTCTCTGCCAGCGACCTTCAGCAGCCCTTCCAGGGTTTTATGCTCCCACGTGGACAGCAACGCCACCGGATCCGTCCCATACCTGTCACCTGAGCCGAACGACCAGCGTCGCCCGGCCGGGCAGATACACGCTTGGCAGTAGCCCAACGCACCGCAGTCGTTGTAAATCGAGAGACGCCAACCGTCGACGTCGACAGTTACATGGCCGGCATGCATGTGGTCCCACAACTGCCACCCCACCGCGGTCATGACGCGCCGACCCCAAGTGACCTCGCGCAGCACCTCGCACACCTCTCTGGCAGAGAGTGGACGATGGGTTCTATCCATTCGCAACACCTCGCAGCCTGATCAACTTATTTGCCACACGCCTTCGCCGGTACCACTCGCCTCTCCCCGGTACGCCCTAGCCCATACGACCAGCGAGGAAGGATAGACCGAAGCCATGGATATCAGCCACAGCAGCGATGGAATCGCAGGCAAAAAACCATGATGGGACGATCATGGATTACCGCCACTATCCAGATGTACTGAGTACAGCACGGAGCCTTCAATGATGCTCAAGCTGATGTTCGGGCTAAGTGGCCTTAAGTGCCACGACCGGGGTGAAGGAGTAGGCGTCTCGCTACCAAATCAACAAGCCTGGTAACAATCTAATAGGTAGTACTTGGGACAGAAAAGCGCCTACCTTTTGTGACCACCACCGTTGATCAAATTTGATCAATCGAGGTTGCACCAGACAGTCGCTTACGCAATAATTTGCCCAACAACTAACCCTCATGACCAGTGTGGCTCGACCATCTGGTTGGAGGGGGAAAAAGCCGGCGAAAGCCGGTTTTTTCGTTTCTGGAGAACCTGAAATGCAGGGAAAGCCTGAATCAGCACCTCTACGCACGCGCATCTATATCGACGGTTACAACTTCTACTACGGCTGCCTGCGGGGCACACCGTATAAGTGGCTGGATTTGATTCAGCTGTTTGAGAGTCAGATTCTCCCGTCGATTCTGGTTCAGGACCAGCAGGGCCAATCCCGTACCTCGAAGCTTGTCGATAATCCGTCAATCCAGTTCTTCACAGCCAAAATTCTTGAGTCGGTGGCCAGGTCCGTTGACTCGGTTTCTTCTCAAGCCCGCTATCACACCGCTCTGCGCAAGCTTTATGACGGACGTATCAACTTGGTTGAAGGCTATTACGCCGTCAATAAAATGAAGGTCAAAATAGTTGATGCCGAGACCCCTAACCGGCAGCCGCGGGATTGCCAGGAACTACAGGCCTGGAAGGTTGAGGAGAAGCAAAGTGACGTCAACTTGGCGCTGCATGCCTACCACGATGCGATAACCAACCAAATTGACCATGCGGTAATCGTCACCAACGATACCGATATTGCCCCAGCGTTAGACATGATCAGAACCCACACAAACACTCTCGTCGGAGTGGTGATTCCGACAACTGATTGTCAACGTCGGCCTAACGCGGATTTAGTGAAGCTTGCACACTGGACCCGTCGCCACATCAACACGAACGAACTCGCCGCCTGCCAGCTACCTCGGGTCATTCCTGGTAAGCGTCCGACCATAAAGCCGGAGTCGTGGTACGCACAACCTGAGTTGCTACAGCGTATTCTGGACCTGGCAATACCCGTTCGCGGAAGCCGAGCGGCTGCATTCAAGTGGTTGGAGCAACCCAATGGTTATCTTGGCGGAGCGTGTCCAATCGACTTAGCAGAGACCACTGACGGTGCGTATCGGGTATTGGAATATATTCAGGGATGGATAACTCAAAATACTCCAGGGAGATTTGAGTGATCACCGCCAAGGTGACTGCTAACTAGCTGCAAACGCATTCGGGCGACCAGCCACGGCTGCATGCCTTACAGGTTTTGGCTTTTCCGAAACCTTCCAGCTCCGTACTACCACCAAATCGCAGGCAAAAAAAAACCCGGAAATCCTCACTTGCGTGGGCCTTCCGGATTTTCTAAACCGCCAAAAATGGTGGGTCGTGTGGGATTCGAACCTACGACCAATTGGTTAAAAGCCAACTGCTCTACCAACTGAGCTAACGACCCGCTGTGTGGTGGCGCGTATAATACTGATTTCTAAGGATTATTCAACACCTTATTTGAAATAAATCAGAAATAACGCGTTGGGTCAGTAATTCCGGCCGCTTGGAAGCCTTCTGCACGCAGTCGGCAGCTGTCACATTTCCCACAGGCACGGCCGTCATCGTCTGCCTGATAGCAGGAAACAGTCAGCGAATAATCCACGCCAAGTCCTACGCCAGCCTTCACGATGTCGGCTTTGCTCAGGTTTTGCAGCGGCGCCAGGATTCGGAAGCCCTGCCCTTCTACACCGGCTTTTGTCGCCAGGTTGGCCATGCGCTCGAAGGATTCGACGAACTCAGGACGGCAATCCGGGTAGCCCGAGTAATCCACCGCGTTGACGCCGATAAAGATGTCACGAGCCTTGAGCACTTCTGCCCAACCGAGGGCCAGGGACAGGAATACGGTGTTGCGTGCAGGCACGTAGGTGACCGGGATGCCTTCACCTGGGGTTTCTGGCACGTCGATGCTGCTGTCGGTAAGGGCGGAGCCGCCGATGCCGTTGAGGTTAAGGCCGATCACTTTGTGTTCGACCACGCCCATGTCGCGGGCGACGCGAGCGGCGGCGTTCAATTCGGCGCGGTGGCGCTGGCCGTAATCGAAGCTCATGGTGTAGCAGCTGTAGCCTTCGGCCTGGGCCATGGCCACCACGGTGGCGGAGTCGAGGCCACCGGACAGCAGGATTACAGCGCGTTTTTGATCATTGGTTGATTCAGTCATGTCAGCGTCCCGGCTCGTCGTTCCAAAGGTATTTATGCAGCTGCAATTGCAGGCGCACCGGCAGGTTGTCCGCAACGACCCAGTCAGCGAGGTCACGAGCATTCAGGTCGTGGTGGCTCGGAGAGAACAGCACCTCGCCGGCGCGACGATCCAGGCCGTATTGGATCAGCTTGGAGTTCGCCCAGTCGTAATCGTCACGGGAACAGATAACGAACTTGACCTGATCGTTGGCCGTCAGCAAGTCCATGTTCTCGTAGCGGTTGCGGTGCGACTCCTTGGAGTCCGGGGTCTTGAGGTCGACCACGCGGCTGACACGTGGGTCTACCGCGGAAATATCCAGGGCGCCACTGGTCTCCAGGGACACCTCGTAACCGGCGTCGCACAGCTGCTTAAGCAAAGGGATGGCATTGGGCTGGGCCAAGGGCTCGCCACCTGTCACACAGACGTAGCGCGGGCGATAACCGGCAACCTGTTCCAGGATGTCATCGAGGGTGCGCACAGTGCCGCCACTGAAAGCGTAGGCGCTGTCACAATATTGGCAGCGCAACGGGCAGCCGGTCAGGCGCACAAAAACTGTGGGCAGGCCAGCGGTGCGCGTTTCACCCTGCAACGAGTAAAAAACTTCGGTAATGCGTAATGTGTCTTGCATAGTCGCCACGGGCGTAACAGCTAAACAGGCTGTCCGCCTCCGTCAGGCACTTCAAGGGACCCCGCCAGCGCGTAGACCCCAAGGAGCGTGTTTCATAAAAGGGCGTGGATTCTAACGAAAAAACCCGCGCCAGGCGCGGGTTTCTTCTAAACGGGCTGCATTGCTTACAAGCGTTGCAGATCCCGCTGAGCCAACTGGGAAGCAGAGGTACCCGGATACTGGGCCACCACCTGCTGCAGAATGCCTTTGACCTTGTCGGTATGACCCAGGCGGCGCTCTACGTCAGCGAGCTTGTACAGCGAATCCGGCACCTTGGCGTGCTTGGGGTACAGCTGGCTGACCCTGGCAAATGCCTGGCCGGCAGCTTGCAGATCACCCTTGGCCAGGTTCACCTCACCCAACCAGTACTGGGCGTTGCCCGCGTACTGGCTGTTTGGGTAGCGGCCGAGGAATGCGGTAAAAGCCTTACTGGCCTTATCGAAGTCCTTGGCTTTAATCAGGTCGAAGGCTGCATCGTAATACAGTTTTTCCTTCGCCGGATCACCCGGTTCGCTGCTGGCGGCAGGGGCTTGGCTGGCAGCCGCCCCTGCTGCTGCACCACCGGCGGCGGCACTTGGCGCACCACCGGTAGAAGAATTATCAGGAGTTGCGGCAGGTTGAACGCCGGCTCCAATGCGTCGATCAAGATCCTGGTAACGCTCCAGGCCTTCTTGCTTCAGCTGGTTCACTTGATTCTGCAGAACTTCAATGGTGCCCTGTTGCTGGGACAATTGATCCTGCATGCGTTGCAGCTGGTTGAACAGTTCGCCCTGTGCCGAGGGAGCGGACGTAGCCGCTCCCCCCGCATAGGCGCCGTTCGTGCCATAACCTGCTGGCGGATAACTGCTCCCGCTATTGTTATAGCCAGAGTTGCTATCTTCCACAGGAACCGCAGCCCACACCGCAAGCGGCGCGAGGCTGAGAGCCAATACAGTTAGAGCACGACGGCACGTTCGCATGACGAATTACTTACGCAGTTCGACGCGACGGTTTTGAGCCCAGGACTGCTCGTCGTGGCCAGTAGCAACTGGACGCTCTTTACCGTAGGAAACCAGTTCCAGTTGGCCTGGAGCAACACCTTGCAGTACCAGGTAGCGCTGAACGGCTTTCGCACGACGCTCGCCCAGTGCCATGTTGTACTCGCGAGTACCACGTTCGTCGGTGTTACCTTCCAGAACAACGCGAGCGCCGTTAGCTTTCAGGTCCTTCGCGTGAACGTCCAGAGCGCGCATGGCTTCTGGTTTCAGGTCCGAACTGTCGTATTCGAAGTAGAAAGTGGTGATAGCGCGCAGAGCAGCTTCTTCGCTCAGGGAGCCGTCAACTGCACCAGTGTTAGCGCCGTAACCAGCGTTTGGATCAACAGCTGCGCCTTCACCGGCATTGTCGCCGCCTTTAGACGAGCAACCAACGGCTACGGACAGAGCCAGAGCCAGAGCAGCAAACTTACCAAACTTCAGCATTTCCATCGTGAAACTCCTAATGAACCCCAGTGTGTTAAGTACTTCTTTTTGTAGCGCCGCGTCAGTTCAGGTAAGGGGACCAGGATGGTTCTCTGACTTCGCCTTGAGCGGTAGGAAGTGGGAGCCTTACGCGTCCATTAATGGATACGAGCATCAAGACTCCCCGGCCCTGCTGGCGGGTGGCGTAGATTACCATGGTGCCGTTGGGCGCAACAGTGGCTGACTCATCAAGGTTGGTATCTGTAAGGATTTTTACCGTTCCACGCTGCAAATCCTGGGCCGCAACCCGGAAATTAGTGAAACCATCCTGACGGTGAATCATCACCAACGTCTTTTCATCAGCCGAAAGCTTAGGATTGGCGTTGTAGTTACCAATAAAGGTCACGCGTTCCGCACCACCGCCACCCACGCTTGCCTTGTAGACCTGTGGCTTGCCACCACGGTCGGAAGTGAAGTAGATGGTCGAACCATCTTTACCCCAGAACGGCTCGGTGTTGATACCAGGGCCACTGGTAACACGAGAGATCTGGCGCGAAGCCATGTTCATCACGTAGATATCCGGGTTGCCGTCCTTGGACAGCACGAATGCCAGGCGCGAACCATCCGGCGACCAGGCTGGCGCACCGTTGAGGCCTTCGAAGTTGGTGATCTGCTCACGACGGCCCGTATCAATGTGCTGAACGAAGATACGCGGACGCTTCTGTTCGAAAGACACGTAGGCAATACGCTTGCCATCCGGCGCAAAGCGCGGCGACAGGATTGGCTCACGGGACTGCAACAAGGTCACGGCCCGCGCGCCGTCGTAGTCCGAACGCTGCAACGTGTAGCGCGTGTTATCTACGGAGAAACGCTCAGCCGTTACGTACAGCAGGCGTGTCGAGAACGCACCCTTGATACCGGTGAGCTTTTCAAACGACTGGTCCGAAATGTAGTGGGCCATGTCCCGCAGCTGTTCGGCAGTACCCGAGACACTGCCGGTCAAGACCTGCTGCTCGGTAGCCACGTTGAACAACGTGTACTGGATCTGCAGGCGACCACCGGCCGGCACAATGTTGCCGACCATCAGGTACTGGGCGCCCACGGCTTTCCAGTCACGGAACACGACTTCGCTGGCCTGGTTCGGCTGGCTGATCATGTTGCCTTTCGGAATCGGCGCGTAGTAACCGGAGTTGCGCAGGTCGTCACTGACGATCTGGGCCATGTCATCCGGCAGCACGCTGCCGCCTTGCCAGCCGAACGGTACTACCGCGATTGGAGTGGCCCGATCGCTACCGCTGGTGACCAGGATGTTCTTTTCATCCGCCGCCGCTATCCCTGCCATACAGCAAATAACGACAAGCATTCCTCGAAGAAGGTTTCTCACAAGGCTAGATCCTCAGGTGTGAATGTCATCTTGAATGAACGATAGGGAGCGAAGTCGCTTGGTTTCATTCCCTGCATCTCGGTCAACCGGCCAATGTTCTTGACCGCGGCAACCGCTGAACTGTCAAACGAACTGTCGCCACTGCCCTTGGCCACGCTGACCGAAGTCACGGTGCCGTCCGGCAACATGCCGATCTGCAGCACGACTGTCATGCCTTTGCGCGCCGAAGGTGGACGTGTCCAGCCTTCTGCTGCCCGTGCCCGGATCAGGTCGTCGAAACTGCCCGCGACTTCATCACCACGTTCATCGGCCAAGGCTTGCTGGCGCTGCGGCGTGTCGGAGAGCAAATCTGCCAAGGCCTGGGCCTTTTTCTCTTCGGCGGATTTGCGCGCTGCTTCCTGGGCCTTTTTCTTGGTGGCGTCGGCGGCAGCTTTCTTCTTCGCGTCGTCGGCGATTTTCTTCTTCGCCTCGTCTGCTTCAGCTTTTTTCTTGGCGTCTTCGGCGGCTTTCTTCTTCGCGTCTTCGACAATCTTTTTCTTGGCGTCTTCAGCGGCCTGTTTCTTGGCCTCTTCTTCGGCAGCCTTTTTGGCTTCTTCTTCAGATTTCTTCTTGGCTATATCAGCCAATTGTTTCTCTTCGGCTTTTTTGGCTTCGGCAGCTTTCTCGGCTTTCTTGGCTTCATCAGCCTTTTTCGCCTCGTCAGCCTTCTTGGCTTCGTCAGCCTTTTTCGATTCCTCGGCCTTTTGAGCCGCCTCTTCTTTCTTTTGTTCCGCAGCAGCCTTCACCGCTTCCTGCTCGACCTTCTTCTGTTCCATCTGTTCGACTTCAGTCTGGCGCGCGGCCGACTTCTGGGCCTCACCCGCAATCTTCTGATTGGTCTGGGTGGTGGCCTGACTTTTCGATTTCAGCTGATACAGGGTCGCCTGCACGATCGGCTTGGCTGGCGGCAGGTCCGGGGTCATGGCAAAGCTGACAAACAGCATGCCAAACACCAGGACGTGCAGGGCAATTGCCCAGACGCTAGGCCAGAAGTAGCTTTCCGAGGCGGACGGCTCTCGCTGTTGCTGCATCAGGGCGCCTCGGTAATCAAGCCAACGTTACCGACGCCGGCCTTCTGCAGCCCGCCCATGGCACCCATGACGGAGCCGTAGTCGACCGCCTTGTCACCGCGGATAAAGACCTGGGTATGCTTGCCGCCTTCGTTGCCCGAACGAATGATCTTGGTCACCGCATCGGTCATCGCCGGCAGGGTCAGGGCCTTGTCCTGTTGCTTCTGAGTGTCGACTTCGCTGCCAAGGTTCCAGTAATAGGTCTTGTCGGACTTGATCGAAATGGTCAGCACCTGGGTGTTGTTGTCCTGGGGCAAGGCTTCGCTGGAAACCTTGGGCAGATCAACCTTCACACCCTGGTTGAGCATCGGCGCGGTCACCATGAAGATAACCAGCAGCACCAGCATCACGTCGATGTAAGGCACTACGTTCATCTCGGCGACCGGCTTGCGCTTGGTTCGAGCTCGAGTGATTAAAGCCATCGGGAGGTACCTGCTTATTCTTCGCTGGTGTGCACTTTACGGTGCAGGATCGCCTGGAATTCATCGGCGAAGGTGTAGTAACGGCCAATCAGGTTTTCGCCGCGAGCGGCAAAACGGTTGTAGGCGATTACTGCCGGGATAGCAGCGAACAGGCCGATCGCGGTGGCGATCAGGGCTTCGGCGATACCCGGAGCCACGGTGGCCAGGGTCGCTTGCTGGGCCTGAGCCAGACCACGGAAGGAGTTCATGATGCCCCACACGGTACCGAACAGGCCGATGTACGGGCTTACGGAACCTACGGTGGCGAGGAACGGCAGGCTCTGCTCCAGCTTCTCTTCTTCGCGGGAGATGGCAACGCGCATGGCACGGGCCACGCCTTCCATCACGGCTTCCGGGTCAACCCCTGGCTGCTGGCGCAGACGGGAGAATTCCTTGAAGCCGGCACGGAAGATCTGCTCGACGCCCGAATCCGGGTCCGGGTTGCTGCCCGCCTGGCGGTACAGCTTGGACAGGTCGATACCCGACCAGAAGCGCTCTTCAAAGCTCTCCAGGGCACGTCGACCGGCACGCAGCAGGTTGCTGCGCTGAAAAATCATGACCCAAGAGGTAACCGATGCGGCTACCAGGGTCAGCATGACCAGTTGAACCACAACACTGGCATTGCTGACCAGGCTCCACATGGAGGAATGGTCGACGACGGTAGGTTCCACGCTAAATCTCCTGCTTTGATTGTTTACCCGCGCCGCTTACGCCGGCAAAGGCCGCACGTAGAGCTTCGGGAATGGCCCGGGGTTTCAAACTATTGGTGCGCACACAGGCCACCAGGAACTGCCCCTCACAGAGCAGCGTTGCATCCGTTGCCCGCCTGACCTGCTGTTTAAAGCGCAGGCTGACACGGTTCAATTCGACGACTTCAGCGCTTACCAACAACTCGTCGTCAAGCCGCGCCGGCGCGTGGTAGCGCGCCTCGCTGGAATGCACGACGAACAACAGGTCCTCCCCTGCCAACTCGGACTGGGCAAAGCCCAGCTCCCGTAGCCGCTCGGTTCGAGCCCGCTCCATGAACTTGAGGTAATTGACGTAATACACGATGCCGCCGGCATCGGTGTCCTCGTAATAAACGCGACAGCGATGTGCGAACGACTGATCCCCGTTTTGCGCGCGCATACTCTAGTGCTTACTCCTCAGGTTGCCAATCCGGCTGGGCAACTGTTTTTTCATTCTCGAAAAACACATCCAGTAACTGAATGACGACACCAGCCACTAGGACAGCACAAACCTCGAATAAATCAGCAGGCGTTACGCTTTTAATCGTCCACTGCATCGAGGAATTCGTCTACCACGGGCATCTCGCCCAATCGTGACGGAATGTTTAGCCCGAAGTGCAAATAGGCATGGCGCGTCACCACTCGCCCTCTTGGCGTGCGCATGATGTAGCCCTGCTGGATCAGGTACGGCTCCAGCACATCCTCAATGGTATGGCGCTCCTCACTGATGGCTGCGGCCAGGCTGTCGACACCCACGGGGCCACCGTCGAACTTTTCGATCATGGTCAAGAGTAGACGTCGATCCTGATGATCGAAGCCATGTTCATCCACGTCCAACAGGTTCAACGCCAGATCGGCCACGGCCTTGGTGATATGCCCTTTTGCCCGCACTTCAGCAAAGTCGCGCACACGGCGCAGCAGGCGGTTGGCGATTCGCGGCGTGCCACGGGCGCGGCGGGCGATTTCAAACGCACCTTCCGGGTCAAGGGGCAGGCCGAGAATGCCCGCCGAACGGCTGACGATGGTCGCCAAGTCTGCGGTGCTATAGAACTCTAGACGTTGAACAATGCCGAAACGGTCTCGCAGCGGGTTGGTCAGCATGCCGGCGCGGGTGGTGGCCCCCACCAGGGTGAACGGTGGCAGGTCGAGTTTGATCGAGCGCGCCGCCGGGCCTTCACCGATCATGATATCGAGCTGAAAGTCCTCCATGGCCGGGTACAGCACTTCCTCGACGATCGGCGACAACCGGTGGATCTCGTCGATAAACAGCACGTCATGGGGCTCAAGGTTGGTGAGCAACGCCGCCAAGTCGCCCGGACGCTCCAACACCGGCCCGGAGGTGGACTTGATCGACACGCCCATTTCCTGCGCAATGATGTTGGCCAGGGTGGTTTTACCCAGGCCCGGCGGGCCGAAGATCAACGTATGGTCCAGGGACTCGCTGCGCCCTCGCGCAGCCTGGATGAACAACTCCATCTGCTCGCGCACGGTGGGCTGGCCGATATAGTCGGCCAGGCTCAGTGGGCGGATGGCCCGGTCCTGGACTTCTTCACGGTCGCGCGGGCCGGTGGCCGCGATCAGACGATCAGCTTCAATCACTTAAATCATTCCCTTCAGGGCACGGCGGATCATGTCTTCGGCACTCAGGTTCTTGTCCTTGATGGCCGACACGGCCTTGCTGGCTTCCTGCGGCTTGTAGCCCAGGGAAATCAGCGCATTGACGGCATCGCTCTCGGCACTGGCCACCTGGGCCGCCGGCATGTCCGGCTGGTTCGGCACCAGGGCGAACATGCTCGGCACGACTTCCCAGGCCTTGAAGCGGTCCTTGAGCTCCACCAGCAGGCGTTCAGCGGTTTTCTTGCCTACACCCGGCACCTTGGTCAACGCCGAGGTGTCCTGGGCCGAAACGGCACGCACCAGCTCATCCACTTCCAGGCTGGACATCAACGCCAACGCTAGCTTAGGCCCTACACCATTGAGGCGAATCAGCTCGCGGAAAAAGTCGCGGTCACGCTTGCCAATGAAACCATAGAGCAATTGCGCATCTTCGCGCACCACCAGGTGGGTGTGCAGCGTAATCGGCTCGCCGACCGACGGCAGGCGGTAGAGGGTGGTCATGGGCACTTCCAGCTCATACCCCAACCCGTTTACATCCAGAATCAGGTGCGGCGGCTGTTTCTCAGCCAGGGTGCCGCGCAAGCGTCCAATCACGGTTCAAATCCTTAAAGCTTGAGGGTCAGTTAAAGGCCTGACCGGAAATAACGATTGCGCTGATGCTATCAGAGACGCAGCCGCCCGCCACGACTGCGTGCCGTGCCCAGGCCGTGGGGCAGCAGGCTGGAACGGGTGTGCGCATGGCAAATGGCGATGGCCAGGGCGTCGGAGGCGTCGATCTGCGGTTTTGAGGTGAGCTTGAGCATGTGCATGACCATCATCATCACCTGCTCTTTATTGGCCGCACCGGTGCCGACCACGGCCTGTTTGACCTGGGTGGCGGTGTATTCGGCGATTTCCAGGCCCTCTTCGGCACCCGCGACGATGGCCGCACCACGGGCTTGACCCAGCTTCAACGCCGAGTCGGCGTTCTTGGCCATAAACACCTTTTCGATACCCATGGTCACCGGTCCGTAGGTCTGGATCACTTCTCGCACGCCGCGATAGACGATCTGCAGGCGCTCGGCCAACTCGCCCGCGCCGGTGCGGATACAACCCGAGGCAACATACACGCAGCCCCGTGGGGTCTGTTGCACTACGCCAAAACCGGTGATGCGCGAACCGGGGTCGATACCTAGGATTAAAGTCATAACGCCTGCGGGTTGGGTAAAACAATTTTTGATACTGCGAAGATCCATGTGGGAGGGGGCTTGCCCCCGATAGCGGTGGGTCAGATTAACAATCTATTGCTGATACACCGTCATCGGGGGCAAGCCCCCTGCCACATTTGGATCTACATCACCCCTTAGACTAGCTGTGCGGCTACGTCTTCCGGGATGTCAGCATTCGAGTAGACGTTCTGCACATCATCCAGGTCCTCAAGCATATCCAGCAGCTTCAACACCTTCTGCGCACCGTCCAAGTCCAGCTCGGCGCTGGTGGTCGGCAACATCACGATCTCGGCGTCAGTGCCTTTGAAACCAGCCGCTTCCAGCGCGTTACGCACGGCGTAGAAGCTGGCAAACGAGGTGAACACATCGATGGAGCCATCTTCGTTGGTCACCACGTCATCGGCGTCCGCCTCCATGGCGGCTTCCATCAATGCATCTTCATCCGTGCCCGGTGCAAACGTGATCTGCCCCTTGCGCTCAAACAGGTAAGCCACCGAACCGTCGGTACCGAGGTTGCCACCGCACTTACTGAACGCGTGGCGCACGGCCGCTGCGGTGCGGTTGCGGTTGTCGGTCATGCACTCGACCATCACCGCCACGCCGCCCGGGCCGTAGCCTTCGTAGGTCAGCTCGACCATGTCGTCGGTATCGGCCGCACCGGCACCACGGGCCACGGCGCGGTCGATGATGTCGCGGCTCATGTTGGCGCCCAAGGCCTTGTCCAGCGCCAGGCGCAGACGCGGGTTGGAACCCGGGTCACCACCGCCCTGGCGGGCCGCGACGGTCAGCTCGCGGATCCACTTGGTGAAGATCTTGCCTTTCTTGGCATCCTGACGCTCTTTGCGGTGCTTGATGTTCGCCCACTTGGAATGGCCAGCCATAACACAACTCCGAAATTCTGTAGAAACCTTGATCAACCCCGCTGGGCGGGATGTAGTCCTTTAACGCAAAGGCGCATCCGAAGATGCGCCTTTTTAGACTGCGTAAACCTCAGTGCGCTTTCACGCAGCAGCCTTACTCAGCCTTTGGCGTCTCGCGCAGACGGATGTGCAGTTCGCGCAGTGCCTTGGCGTCCACCACACCTGGAGCCTGGGTCATGACGTCCGCAGCGCTCTGGGTTTTCGGGAAGGCAATTACTTCACGGATCGACTGGGCGCCGGTCATCAGCATCACCAGACGGTCCAGGCCGAACGCCAAACCACCGTGGGGCGGCGCGCCGTATTTGAGGGCGTCGAGCAGGAAGCCGAATTTCTCTTCCTGTTCCGCTTCGTTGATGCCCAACAGACGGAACACCGCTTGCTGCATCTCTTTGCGGTGGATACGGATCGAACCGCCACCCAGCTCAGTGCCGTTGAGCACCATGTCGTAGGCACGGGACAGTGCGCCCGCAGGATTGGCTTCCAGCTCGGCTGGCGAGCACTTCGGCGCGGTGAACGGGTGGTGCAAGGCGCTGAAGCTGCCGTCGTCGTTCTCTTCGAACATCGGGAAGTCAACGACCCACATCGGGGCCCATTCGCAGGTCAGCAGGTTCAGGTCGTGACCCAGCTTGATACGCAGCGCGCCCAGGGCCTCGCTGACGATCTTGGCCTTGTCGGCGCCGAAGAACACGATGTCGCCATCGACTGCACCCACGCGATCGAGGATCTCGTTCAGGTTTTCCAGCGGGATGTTTTTAACGATAGGCGATTGCAGGCCGTCAACACCGTTGGCGCGCTCGTTGACCTTGATGTACGCCAGGCCCTTGGCACCGTAGATGCCGACGAACTTGGTGTAGTCGTCGATCTGCTTGCGCGGCATGCTCGCGCCGCCAGGCACGCGCAGTGCGGCGATGCGGCATTTAGGGTCGTTGGCCGGGCCGCTGAACACCTTGAAGTCGACTTCCTTGAGCTGGTCGGCAACGTCTACCAGTTCCAGCGGGTTACGCAGGTCTGGCTTGTCGGAACCGTAGCGGCGCATGGCTTCTTCGAAGGTCATGTGCGGGAAATCGCCGAATTCCAGGTCCAGCACTTCCTTGAACAGGTTGCGGATCATCTGCTCGGTCAGGCCCATGATCTCTTTTTCATCAAGGAAGCTGGTCTCGATGTCGATCTGGGTGAATTCCGGCTGACGGTCGGCGCGCAAGTCTTCGTCGCGGAAGCACTTGGCGATCTGGTAGTAGCGGTCGAAGCCGGCCACCATCAGCAGTTGCTTGAACAACTGCGGCGATTGCGGCAGGGCAAAGAACGAACCGGCGTGGGTACGGCTAGGCACCAGGTAGTCACGCGCGCCTTCCGGGGTAGCCCGGGTCAGGATCGGCGTTTCTACGTCCAGGAAGCCGTTTTCGTCGAGGAAACGGCGGATGCTGGTGGTCATGCGCGAACGCAGGCGCAGCTTCTCGGCCATTTCCGGACGACGCAGGTCCAGGAAGCGGTAGCGCAGGCGGGTTTCTTCGCCCACGTCGGAGTATTCGTTGAGTGGGAACGGCGGGGTTTCCGACTCGTTCAGCACTTCCAGTTCGTAGCCCAGCACTTCAATGCCGCCGGACGCCATGTTCTTGTTCACGGCACCGCCCGGACGCAGGCGAACCTTGCCGGTGATTTTCACGACGTATTCGCTGCGCACACGGTCGGCGGCGGCGAAGCTTTCAGCGCGGTCCGGGTCGAACACCACCTGGGCCAGACCATCACGATCACGGATATCGAGGAAGATCACCCCGCCGTGGTCGCGGCGACGGTGAACCCATCCGCAAAGGGTGATTTCCTGACCATCCAGGGTCTCGTTCAGTTGGCCGCAATAGTGGCTGCGCATCATGGTAGTGGTTTCACTTCTCGTAATTCGAAATTCGGTGGAGGCCCGCCTCGTCACCGCACATTAAAGCAGGGGACGGATAATGCAGGAGCCTGCGCGTAGAGTTCAACTCAGTCTGCTTTGTCGCCGCCCGCCAGATTCTTCTTCGAGCCGGTTTTGAAATCGGTCTCGTACCAGCCGCTGCCGCTCAGGCGGAAGCCTGGCATGGACAACATCTTCTTGAGTTCCGGCGCCTGGCAGGCCGGGCAATCGACCAGCGGCGCTGCGCTGATCTTCTGAATGGCTTCCAACTGATGACCACAGGAAGCACATTGATAGTCGTACATGGGCATGGCGATGTCTCGGCGATCAGAACGTTACTGCGCCACGCCTGTTCCGGGCCAAGCCCTGCATGCGCAGCAAAGCGCGGGATTATATCTGGTAAATCGAGGCAGCGCAGCCGGCTTTCTGCCCGGCGCCTCACCCACCCGAGCGGTGGAGCGGCGCCGGGACTGCCTGATGGTTCAGGGTTCAACCCGACCTTTGAGCAGGTGAACCACGCACACCACCCTGACCAACCCACTGAAGTTTTTCACGCCGCCATAGCGCAAATGCACTTCCCGGTCGACGTAAGACAGCAAGGCGCTGACGGAACAGGCATTGAGCCTGGCGATTTCCGTGAGGATATTCCAATAGATCTGCTCCAGCCGCAGACAGGTGGAAAACCCATTAAGCCTGACCGATCGAGACAATGGCTTGGCCAGCCCCATATCGAACCCTTTGATAAAAGGGTCGACCCTCAACTTATGAAAACCTCCGGTTTCCATCATTCCACTACCTACTGCGCGTGACATACACCTGACACTCCATTGCCAAACAGCAGTCCATGGGGCCTCCCATTGGACGATGGCCCTATAAAACAGCAGGCAGGCAGACGCAGCCAGAAGACGGAGAGTTGATAGGCGTAGGACAACGCCAGGAAATGCGCGGAAACAAGCAAGCGACGCCAGGACGGCGCCGCTACGGGCTGAGGGTTATTGGTTTTCGAGCAGGGAACGCAGCATCCACGCGGTTTTCTCGTGAACCTGCATGCGTTGGGTCAACAGGTCGGCGGTCGGCTCATCGCTGACCTTGTCCAGCAGTGGGAAAATACCCCGTGCGGTGCGGGTGACCGCCTCTTGGCCTGCAACCAACTGTTTGATCATTTCCTCAGCACTGGGTACGCCCTCCTCCTCCTTGATGGAGGAAAGCCGCGCATAGATCGAATAGGCGCCCGGTGCCGGGAAGCCCAGGGCACGGATACGCTCGGCAATGGAGTCCACCGCCAGCGCCAGTTCGTTGTACTGCTCTTCAAACATCAAGTGCAGCGTACGAAACATGGGGCCCGTGACGTTCCAGTGAAAGTTGTGGGTCTTCAGATACAACACGTAGGTATCGGACAGCAGCCGCGAAAGCCCATCGACGATGGATTTACGATCTTGCTCACTGATACCAATATCGATTGCCATGTTTTTCCCCTTCAATTGACGAGCATTCATTGATCAGGTGCAGAACCACTCTAGCAAGAGTGCGGGTAACGCGCCGCCCCCCATACCCAGGCGACGTGCGACAAATCGCCCCTGGCCGGGCTGCCGGCCAGTGCCAGGCGCGCCTTTGGGTTGCGTAGGAAATTCCCCCTGCAAGCAGACAAAAACACCTGCACCTGTCTAGGACAAGCGTTTCCCGCAGAAATGCCGTACCCCTTTCAACCCCCGCAGAGGCTTGATTTGAGTAGGCACAGCCTTTGCTGTTAAATAGACAGCGTGTCACTGCCGTTACTTTGCGCGGCAGCGGCATAGGCTGATACCCGTGCACGTGCCCAACGCCTTCAATTGTTCAGAAGCGAACCGTGCCCGTCAGCTCTTCCTTGTGATCCGTCTTAACGTGAGTTAATCAAAATGTTGAAAATCGTCCACCTGCTATCGGGCGTTGCAGCTTTGCTGCTGTCCTTTATCCCGAGCCTGCAGCCTGAAAGCCTGCCCTACCTGCAACAACACGACGCTCTGTACCTGGCCTTGTTCGGCCTTCTTAACCTGACGCTGGCACCGGTCATTCCTTACTGGAACAAAGGCACACGTCATCAACTGCAAAACCTGGTCAGTGCGCTGCTGGTGCTGACTGTTGTCGTACAAACCCTCACCCTCCTGGCACCCATGCCTGAAGTCGGCGGCCACCCGGCCATCCTGCTCAGCCTGGTGATTGCTGTGGTCGCCATCGTTCTTCACCTGGCCATCAGCTTCTACCGTTCGTCCCCAGCGGCCTCGTCGCAAACCTACGACATGACCAATCGGGATACCGGTACCGTCAAGTGGTTCAACACTTCCAAAGGCTTCGGCTTTATTTCCCGTGATTCGGGCGACGATATCTTCGTCCACTTCCGGGCCATTCGCGGCGAAGGCCATCGCGTCCTGGTGGAAGGCCAGCGCGTGGAGTTCTCCGTGATGAATCGCGACAAAGGCCTGCAGGCCGAAGACGTGATCGCTGCACTGCCACGCCGCTGATCCCAGCCGGCGCTGCAAAAAAAACCGCGATCCAGCGCTGACTGGATCGCGGTTTTTTATTGCCCGCGTATTAATAGTGGGGAGGCGGTGCTTCTTCTTCGGACGTTTCGAACTGCCCTCCCATCTCTTCCTGGCGCTTGAGCAGCGCGGTCATCTGCAATTGCAGGCGCTCGACGGCCCGCTGCTGAGTGACGAGGATGTCATTGAGGGTCTCGATAGTGTCGTCCTGGAAAGCCAGACGGCTTTCCAGGTCGGTGATGCGGTCTTGCAAATCCATAAGTCAGCCCTGGGTAAAGATAAAGTCGGCGGGCAACAGCTCCCGCAGACGTGCGCGGATAGCGCTCACTTGCGCATCGCTGTAAGGCTTGGCCGGGTGCTTGCCCCAGACCGGTGCCGGCCAGGCTGCATCGTCACGCTTGCGCACAATCACGTGTACGTGGAGCTGGCTGACCACGTTACCCAGCGCACCGATGTTCATCTTGTCGGCCGCAAGCCCCTCATTCAGCAACTGCGCCAAGGCCGTGGTCTCTTGCCACAACCGCTGCTGGTCAGCGACATCCAGCTGAAACACTTCGCTGATACCGTCGATGCGCGGCACCAGGATGAACCAGGGATAGTTCGAGTCGTTGGACAGCAACAGGCGGCTCAGGGGGAAATCCCCGATGACCAGTGTGTCTTGTTGAAGGCGTTGATCTAAGGCGAACACCGCAGGCTCTCCGTTCGGCAGGTCAGGTTCAAGGCGCCCAGCATACCTGCGAATGGCTGACGCTTCACGCCGGCGAATACGTGCCCAGGCGAGGCAAGGCGAAAAAATGCACCATTTCGAGACGAGTGTTTATTTGAACTACGCTCTCAGGCCAATCCCCCTGCCTTCATTCACGTACTGGCTAAAAAACATCCACGAGAGCCCCGATACAGAGCCCTCAAAAAACAAGGCATTAAGCCATCAGTTGGTTCAGGGACGATTCAGACCACCGCACCAAAATGACCCACTTACGCCTCAAAGAGATCCGCCGAGTACCCACTGACTGGGGTGAACCGGTAACGTTTTACACACGCTTGGTATTTATGCACCACCGGACAGACACAGAGCACAGGCGTCAAGGCCAAACCAATCGGCGTAAAAACCCCGTGCTTATGCGGTTTTTACCCAGCCATAAGGCTTTTCACGAAAAAATGACATTCGGTTACCGGTTTGGGCGCGCTTGTTGCATTCATCCCCACATCGTCGGCAACGGCACCGGAAAGGAAGCAGGTGTTTCGCGATGAAAAACACTAGCGATTCAATACGTACCAGGGAAGATTTAAAACTTTGAAAGTGACGTTTCAGGCGTACTTTCCAATGATTTAAAACAGTATTGAAGTTGTCAGCCTCGTTACAGTGAGGCTGTGAAATTGCGACATGGACATAGCAATTTACGACTAGCTCGTAAAGAAGCTGAAAGGAAAGTTGAGCAAGTATCGCCAAGATTGTCAGCGTGATATAACTTTGCGCCGACACAAAAAGAAAGAGCCGCCCAGACAAAAATACAGGTGGGACGGCAGTACTCTTCCTAAAACCAAAGGAGCAAATCACGATGCGCGTGATGAAGTGGAGCATGATCGCCCTGGCTGTTTCAGCAGGCACCTCGCAGTTCGCAATGGCGTCCGCCCAGGACGACGCAAAGGGCTTTATCGAAGATAGCACCCTGACCGCGAAAACCCGTGCCATGTACATGAACCGTGACTACAAAGATGGCGTGGGCAACACGCGTCGTCCGGCCGGTACCAACACCACCGGCACCGCCAACAAACTTAGCGGCTACCGTGAAGACACCGGTATCAGCGAGCTGCTCACCTACACGTCGGGCTTCACTCAGGGCACCGTTGGTTTCGGTCTTGATGCCATGGCCATGGGCAGCGTAAAACTCGACGGCGGTTCGGGCACTTCCGGTAACGGTCTGTTCGCCACCAATGGTTCCGGCGAACCCGAAAATACTCAGTCCAAACTGGCTGGGGCGGCGAAGCTGCGCATCTCCAACACCGTACTCAAATACGGTAACCAATTCGTATCCAGCCCGGTGTTCACCACCGACGACGGCCGTCTGCTGCCTGAAGTCGCTACCGGTACTTTGATCACCAGCAACGAGATCAAAGGTCTCGAGCTGATCGGCGGTCGCTTCACCGCATTGAGCGCACAAACCGGCATGGGCCGTGACACCATCAACGGTCGCGACGGTACAACCGGCGCGCAAAGAGCAGGGCTGAGCGCGGCGAACATCGCTGGCGCAACCTACTCGGGTTTTGACAACCTGGTGTTGGCCGTTCACGCCTCGGACGTTGAAGACTACTGGAAGAAGCAGTACGTCAACGTGTTCTACACCCTGCCGCTGAGTGACAAACAGTCGCTGAGTCTTGATTTCAACGGCTACCGCAGCAAGGACGACGGCAAGAAACTGAACGGCGAACTAGACAACCGTGTCTGGAGCTTGGCAGCTGCCTATACCTTCGAAGCCCACAAGTTCACCCTGGCTTACCAGAAATCCTCGGGTCAAACCGGTTACAACTACGGCGTCGACGGTGGCGGTACCGTTTACCTGGCCAACTCCGTGCAGATCTCCGACTTCGTCGGTAAAGACGAGAAGTCCTGGCAGGCTCGCTACGACCTGAACATGGCCTCTTTTGGCGTGCCAGGCCTGAGCTTCATGACTCGCTACACTCGCGGTAGCGGCGTCAGCGTTCCGGACTCTTCCAGCGATGGCAAAGAGCACGAGTGGGACGTAGAAGCCAAGTACGTGGTGCAAGAAGGCCCGGCCAAAGACCTGTCCTTCCGTGTGCGTAACGCGATCTATCGTGGTTCCAACGCCGATTACCGTGGCACCAACTACGACAACCTGAACGACACGCGTGTGATCGTAGAGTACCCACTGAACATCTTGTAATTTCGATGCTCAGCTGATTGCGCTAACGCGTAATGCTAATAAAAAACCGGCGGCCGAATGAGGTCGCCGGTTTTTTTATGCCCAACAAAAAAGCCTATACGAGACCAGTCACTTAAATAGCAAGCTAACTAAGTAAGCCGTATTTGCTAGTTGCCATCGGCAGTGCTGCTTTTAAGTTGATAGTTGCCAAGGAGCCTGACAACAAACAAGGGGCCTGGAGCCCCTTGTCTTGAACACTATTAGTTGACCAAAAGGCCAAGTCAGGAAAGCGACTTATTGCACAGCCGCTTCCTGAACCACGCGAATCACCCGCTGCGGAAAAGGAATATCAATCCCCGCCGCTTTTAAGCGATCACGTGCAAGTTCGTTCAACATAAACATCACGTCCCAATAATCCGCCGTCTTGGTCCAGCAACGCAGGGAGACGGTAATCGAACTATCTCCCAGGGTCGAAACCACCGCCACCGCTGCCGGGTCGGTCAGCACGCGCGGGTCTTTGGCCAGTTCCAGCAGCACCTCACGGGCTTTTTGCAGATCTGCCTCGTAGTCCACCCCCACGTCAAACACGACTTTGCGGGTAGGTTGACGGTTGGTGTTGGTGATGATGCCGTTGGACAAACTGCCATTGGGAATGATGACCGTCTTGTTGTCCCCAGTGCGCAGCACGGTGTGGAAGATCTGGATGCTGTCCACGGTGCCCGAAGTGCCTTGGGCTTCAATCCAGTCACCAATGCGGAACGGGCGGAACAACAGGATCAGCACACCACCGGCAAAGTTCGCCAGGCTGCCTTGCAGAGCCATACCAATGGCCAGGGTAGCGGCACCAATGGCAGCCACGAACGAGGTGGTCGCGACGCCGATCATCGAGGCCACGTTGACCACAAGCATGATTTTGAGCGCGATGTTAGCCAGCTTGGTGATGAAGTGTTGCAGTGCCATGTCGGCGTTGCGCAGGGACAGCAAGCGCCCCACTCGACCGGTCAAGACGTTGATCAGCCACCAGCCGATGACCAGGGTGAGGACCGCCAGCAGAAAGCGGCTGCCGTACTCCATGATCATCGGGATCCATGACTGCGAAGTCTTGATCAACTGATCCACTTCAGCGTTCATATCCATCTACTCTCTCCTGTCTCACTTAATTTGAAGATTCACTAACGCAATTGAGCCCCGAAGGGCTCAATGGTGGGCGCAGGTTCTGGGGCGTGGGACGTCAAAAACGCTCGCAGGTTCCCCAAAGTGCCATCAGTCGCGGAAGTTATTGAACTGCAGCGGCATGTCAAAGGTCTTGGCGCGCAGGGCGGCGATTGCCTCTTGCAGGTCGTCACGTTTCTTACCGGTGATGCGTACCTGCTCACCCTGAATGGCAGCCTGGACTTTCAGCTTGGCATCCTTGACGTGAGCGACGATTTTCTTCGCCAGCTCCTTGTCGATGCCTTCCTTGAGCACGGCTTCCTGCTTCATCAGCTTGCCCGAAGCGTAAGCGTCCTTGATTTCCAGGCACTGCGCGTCGATCTTGCGCTTGACCAACGACAGCTTGAGGATTTCGATCATCGCTTCCAGCTGGAAATCGGCTTCAGCGGTCAGGTTGACGGTCAGTTCCTTTTCCTTGAATTCGAAGCTGCCCTTGCCTTTCAAGTCATAGCGACGGTCCAGTTCCTTGACGGCGTTCTCGACGGCGTTGGTGACTTCGTGTTTGTCCAGTTCAGATACCACGTCGAACGAAGGCATGTGATTTCTCCAATATAAGGGGCGGGCTCAGTAGAGATGGAGCGCGCCCGAGCTAAAATGCCGGGGCATTATAGCGGTTCTTTCGCCGCGTTCACTGCAGGCAACCCCACGGAGCACAAACTGATGTCGACCACCTGGCATATTCTCGGCGCTGGCAGCCTGGGCACACTCTGGGCCGCCCGCCTGGCCCGGGCGGGTTTGCCGGTGCGGTTGATCCTGCGCGACGAGGCGCGGTTGGCCAGTTACCAGGCAGCGCCAGGGCTGACGCTGGTGGAACAGGGCGTAGCGCACACTTACCCGGTGATCGCCGAAACGCCCGACAGCCCGCAACCCATCCAGCGCCTGCTGGTGGCCTGCAAAGCCTACGATGCCCAAAACGCCGTCGCACAGTTGCAACACCGATTGGCACCCGATGCCGAACTGATCCTGTTGCAGAACGGCCTCGGCAGCCAGGACGCCGTAGCCGCGCAACTGCCCCAGGCCCGCTGCATTTTTGCCTCCAGCACCGAAGGCGCCTTTCGCGACGGTGATTGGCGCGTGGTCTTCGCCGGCCATGGCTACACCTGGTTGGGGGACACGGGCCACCCAACGCCACCGCTGTGGCTGGACGACCTGGAGGCTGCTGGCATTCCCCACGAATGGAGCACCGACATCCTGACCCGCCTGTGGCGCAAACTGGCGCTCAATTGCGCAATCAACCCGCTGACCGTGCTGTATCAATGCCGCAATGGCGAACTGCAAGCCCACCAATGCGAAGTGGCCACCCTGTGCGCCGAACTCTCTGAACTGCTGGAATGCTGCGGCCAGCCCGCCGCTGCCGTGGACCTGCAACACGAAGTCGAGCGGGTGATCCATGCCACCGCCGCCAATTACTCCTCCATGTACCAGGACGTGGCCAATGCGCGGCGTACCGAAATCAGCTACCTATTGGGCTATGCTTGCCAGGCAGCGGCGCGTCACCGATTGAACTTGCCGCACCTGCAACAGCTGCACGTGCGGCTGGTGGACGAACTGCTTGCACGCCGATTGCCCCACGACTGAGCCACGCGCTACCCTGCCCGCCTGTCTATCACCTGGGAAAACCCTGATGCCGCTGCGCCAGCGTCTTGAAAATCTACCGGTAGGGCAGAAACTGCTGGCCGCCCTGCTGGTGCTGTTGACCACCGTCTTGCTGGTGGCCAACCTCACCTTTATCAGCGCCGCCTACTGGATCTCCCAGGAAAGCATGGCCCCACAGGCCTTGCAGGCCATCGGTCGCCTGGTGTCCAACCCATCCCTCGCCGCCGAAGCCCTCGAATCGCCGGCCAAAGCCGATGCGTTGCTCAATGAGCTGACCAGCTATTCACCCTTGCGCGCCGCAGCCCTGTACGACGGCGACGGCAACCGCCTGGCGCAGATGCAACACGGCGACCGCCTGCACTTGCCAGACACTTACAAACATATCGAAGCCTGGCGCGTCACCGAGTTTCGCAGCAACCAGGTCATCACCCTGCCCCGCGCTGGCCAGCCGTCCGGGCACCTGTTGCTGGTGGCCAGCAGCGAGCTGCCGGTGGCGTTTTATACCGGCACGTTGACGGCCAGCCTGGGCATCCTGATTTTCAGCGTACTGCTGTGGCTGATCATTGCCCGCCAGATCAAACGCCTGATCACCCGGCCGATCCACGAGCTGGAAGAACTGTCGCGCCAAGTCACCCGCGAAGAGAACTACGCCCTGCGCGCCGGCCGTGGCAACCACGATGAAATCGGCAGCCTGGCCGAAGCCTTCAACACCATGCTCTCGCGTATCGAAGCGCGCGAGCAGCAGCTCAAGCGCGCGCGGGATGACTCCCAGGCCGCGTACGATCAAGCCCAAGGCCTGGCCGAAGAAACCCGCCACACCAACCGCAAGCTGGAGCTGGAAGTGCAGGTGCGCAGCAAGATCGAAAAGAAACTCACCGGTTTTCAGAACTACCTCAACAGCATCATCGACTCCATGCCCTCGGCGCTGATTGCCCTGGATGAACAGCTCTATGTCACCCAATGGAACCAGGAAGCCAGCGCCCTCTCCGGCACCCGCCTGGACGAAGCCTTGAACCAGCCGATTTACTTGGCCTTTCAACCGCTCAAACCTTACTTGCCGCAGATCAAGGCCGCCGTCGAGCAACACACCGTGGAGCGCATCGAGCGTGTCACCTGGGTGAAAGACGACGAACCCAAGCATTACGCCCTGACCTTCTACCCCCTGATGGGCGGCGCCGGGCGTGGCGTGGTAATCCGTATCGATGACATCACCCAGCGCCTGTCCCTGGAAGAAATGATGGTGCAATCGGAGAAAATGCTCTCCGTGGGTGGGCTGGCCGCCGGTATGGCCCACGAGATCAACAACCCACTGGGGGCGATTCTGCATAACGTGCAGAACATCCGCCGCCGCCTCTCGCCCGACTTGCCCAAGAACCTGGAGCACGCCGAACAGGCAGGCATCGAGTTGGAGACGGTCAACCGCTACCTGCAAAGCCGTGAAGTACCGCAACTGCTCGACGGTATCCAACAGGCTGGCGCGCGAGCGGCGAAGATCGTGACCCATATGCTCAGTTTCAGCCGCCGCAGCAACCGGCAAATGGCCCCGTGCGACTTACCGGCCTTGATCGACCAAGCAGTGGAAATCGCCGGTAACGACTTCGACCTGGCCATCGGCTTCGACTTCAAGGGCCAGGCGATCACCCGTCAGTTCGACCCGCAACTGGGCCCCGTACCGGGCACCGCCAACGAGCTTGAACAAGTGTTGCTCAACCTGCTGAAAAACGCCGCCCAGGCCATTCACCTGCGGGGCGACGACAGCGAGCCGGGGCGCATCATCCTGCGCACCCGCCTCAACCCACCGTGGGCGGAGATCCAAGTGGAAGACAACGGCATTGGCATGAGCGAAAACGTGCGTAAACGTACCTTCGAGCCGTTCTTCACCACCAAGGAAATCGGCCAGGGCACCGGGCTTGGGCTGTCGGTGTCGTATTTCATCATCACCAACAACCACAAGGGCCAGATGGAAGTGCATTCCACCCTCGGCCAAGGCACGTGCTTCACCCTGCGCCTGCCCTTGGCTGGCAGCCAACTGCCGCCTTATGAACTCACCCAACTGGAGCAATGACCATGGGCTTTCGCCTGTCGAAGATCTACACCCGCACCGGGGACAAGGGTGAAACCGGCCTCGGCGACGGCCGTCGCGTGCCCAAGGATCACCCTCGGGTGGAGGCTATCGGTGAGGTGGACACGTTGAACAGCCAACTTGGGCTGTTGTTGGCCAACCTGGAAGAACAAAGCGGCAAGCACCCGGCGTTAAAGGACGTGATTGAGGTGCTCACACCTTGCCAGCATCGCCTCTTTGACCTCGGTGGCGAACTGGCGATGCCGGTGTACAAAGCGCTGAATGCAGCCGAGGTGGACCGCCTGGAAGCAGCGATTGATCGCTGGAACGAAGAAGTAGGCCCGCTGGAGAACTTCATCCTGCCCGGTGGCTCGGCGTTGATTGCCCAGGCCCATGTGTGCCGCAGCCTGGCGCGCAGTGCGGAGCGGCGGTGTCAGCAGTTGAATGCGGTCGAGCCGCTGGAGGGGGTGGGGTTGGCGTATATCAATCGGTTGTCGGATCTGTTGTTTGTGGCGGCGCGGGTGATTGCCAAGCGCCAAGGTGTTGCAGAGGTGTTGTGGCAGGCGGCTGCCAAGCCACACTGATGATTTTGTAGAGCCTGGCCCTATCGCGGGCAAGCCCGCTCCCACATTTGATGTGTGAATACATCCAAGTGTGGGAGCTGGCTTGCCTGCGATGAGGCCGGCAAAGCCACATCAAAGCTGTGGCCAGAACGCCCGAATCCCGGCAACGCCCTGAGCCCCAACCTCCCAAGCCTTCTCCCGCTCAGCAGGCCCAACCCCACCTAACAGAAACACCGGTTTACTAAAACCACTGATCAACTGCGCCGCCTGCTCCCAACCCAACGGTTGAGCATCGGGGTGCGTCTGGGTCGGCTGCACCGGCGACAGGGTGACGAAATCCACGTCCATCAACTCTGCCAGCGCCAACTCCTCAGCGTTGTGGCACGAAGCCGCCAACCACCGATCCTTGGGCAGTGGCCGACCTTTACTCGCGTACTTGCGCAGTTGCGCTGAGGTCATGTGCCAGCCGGCCGCAGGGAAATCCCCCAGCCATTCGAACGGCCCCTTGAGCATCAACTGCGCCTTACCGGCGCACAGGCCAACGGCGTCCACCGCCAGGTCACGGTACTTGGGGTCGTAACCGTTGGGCGCACGCAGTTGAACCAGCTTGATGCCCCCGGCAATGGCTTTCTGGATTCCGCGCAGCAACGTTGGCGTTTCCAGTTCACCCGGGGTGATCAGATACTCGGCCGGCAAGCGCGCAGCCGCAACGATCGGGGCATTGGCCGCCGGGAACTCATAGTTGGGCAAATCCCGAGGGGCCACCCATTCTAGCGGTTGCCCTTCGGCGCCATGGGGCTCGCCGGTAAACGCCGAAACTTCCCAGACATCCAGCAGCACCTGTTTGTCCGGGTAGTCGTGCTGCACCTTGATCAGCGGCCGCGCCGCAGTGACCTGGATACCCAGTTCTTCCTGCAATTCGCGGGACAGTGCAGCGGCGACCGACTCACCGGCCTCCACCTTGCCACCGGGAAACTCCCAAAGGCCGCCCTGATGCTGAGTGTTGGCGCGGCGCGCCAGCAGGATCCTGCCGTCGACACCGCGGATCACCGCTGCTGCTACATGCACTCGTTTCACCGCGCTTATCCTCTTTGCTATCAGGTACGGTATTCCGCGTTGATCTTCACGTACTCGTGGGACAGGTCCGTGGTCCAGATGGTTTCGCTGCATTCACCGCGACCCAACTCGATACGGATGGTGATTTCTTCCTGCTGCATCACTGCCGAGCCCTGGGCTTCGGTGTAGGTCTCGGCGCGGGCGCCACGGCTGGCGATGCACACATCACCAAGGAACACGTCGATCTTGCTCACGTCCAGGTCTGGCACACCGGCACGGCCGACGGCGGCGAGAATACGGCCCCAGTTCGGGTCGGAGGCGAACAGTGCGGTCTTGATCAACGGCGAGTGGGCGACGGTGTAGCCCACGTCCAGGCATTCCTGATGGTTGCCGCCGCCGTTGACTTCAACGGTGACGAACTTGGTAGCACCTTCGCCGTCACGCACGATGGCCTGGGCCACTTCCATGCACACCTCGAACACCGCCTGCTTCAGCGCGGCAAACAGCGGGCCGCTGGCGGAAGTGATTTCCGGCAGGTTGGCCTGACCGGTGGCGATCAGCATGCAGCAGTCGTTGGTCGAGGTATCGCCATCGATGGTGATGCGGTTGAACGACTTGTTGGCGCCGTCCAGGATCAGGCTGTGCAACACGTCGCGGGAGACTTTGGCGTCGGTGGCGATGTAGCCAAGCATGGTGGCCATGTTCGGGCGGATCATGCCTGCACCCTTGCTGATGCCGGTCACGGTGACGGTCACGCCCTCGTGCACAAACTGGCGACTCGCGCCTTTGGGCAGGGTGTCGGTGGTCATAATGCCGGTGGCGGCCGCAGCCCAGTTATCCACAGACAGGTCGTCCAGCGCGGCTTGCAGTGCGCCTTCGATTTTTTCGACCGGCAGCGGTTCACCGATGACGCCGGTGGAGTACGGCAGCACTTGGCTGGCATCCACGCCGGTCAGTTGGGCGAGTTTGGCGCAGGTGCGCGCAGCCGCCACCAGGCCTGGCTCACCGGTGCCGGCGTTGGCATTGCCAGTGTTGGTCAGCAGGTAGCGGATGGTGCCGGCCACACGCTGCTTGGCCAGGATCACGGGTGCCGCGCAAAAAGCATTGAGGGTGAACACACCGGCGACGGTCGAGCCTTCGGCACAGCGCATCACCACCACATCCTTGCGCCCCGGGCGCTTGATGCCGGCCGAAGCGATACCGAGTTCAAAACCGGCAACCGGGTGCAAAGTGGGCAAAGGACCAAGACCAACAGCCATGAATGCGCTCCTCAAAAATTAGGTGATATCTGTGCCGTCGTGAGCGACGGTGAAATTAATGGCAAAACGCCGCGACGGCACAGGCCGGTCGCGGCGCAGGGTGTTGCAGCGTCAGGCCAAAATCTTATTCGATCTGGCCGTGGCAGTGTTTGAACTTCTTGCCCGAACCGCAGTAGCACAGCTCGTTGCGGCCCAGCTTCTGGTCATTGCGAACCGGCGTCTGAGCCAGGGCCACATCGACCTCCTCGCCCAGTACTTCAGGTGCTTCCAGGCCCGGCGCTTCGTCGTGCTGGAACTGCATGCGCGCAGCAAGCGCTTCGGCTTCCTGACGCAGGCGGGCTTCTTCCTCGATCGGGTCTTCGCGACGCACCTGAACGTGGGACAGCACGCGAATCGAATCGCGCTTGATCGAATCCAGCAGTTCGGAGAACAACGTGAACGACTCGCGCTTGTACTCCTGCTTCGGGTTCTTCTGGGCGTAGCCACGCAGGTGGATGCCGTGACGCAGGTGGTCCATGGTCGACAGGTGGTCTTTCCACAGGTCGTCCAGCACGCGCAGTACGATTTGCTTCTCGAAGGTGCGCAGTGCTTCGGCACTCGCCTGCTCTTCTTTCTCGTTGTACGCGGCCAGCAATTCGGCCATCAGTTTTTCGCGCAGGGTTTCTTCGTACAGGTGATCGTCTTCGTCCAGCCATTGCTGAACCGGCAAGTCCACACCGAAGTCGCTTTTCAGCGCAGCTTCCAGGCCGGCAACATCCCACTGCTCAGGCAGCGATTGTGGCGGGATATGCGCGCTGACGGTGGCGTTAAGCACGTCCTGGCGGAAGTCGGCGATGGTTTCGCCAATGTTGTCGGCGGCCAGCAACGTGTTACGCATGTGATAAATCACTTTACGTTGTTCGTTGTTGACGTCATCGAACTCCAGCAGTTGCTTACGAATATCGAAGTTGCGACCTTCAACTTTGCGCTGGGCCTTCTCGATGGCGTTGGTCACCATGCGGTGCTCAATCGCCTCACCGGACTGCATGCCCAGTGCCTTCATGAAGTTCTTCACCCGGTCCGAGGCGAAGATACGCATCAGGCTGTCTTCCAGCGACAGGTAGAAGCGGCTGGAACCAGCGTCACCCTGACGGCCGGCACGACCACGCAACTGGTTGTCGATACGGCGCGATTCGTGACGCTCGGAAGCGATCACCTGCAGGCCGCCGGATTCCAGCACGGCCTGGTGGCGTTTCTGCCAGTCGGCCTTGATCTGGGCGATCTGCTCAGGCGTCGGATCTTCCAGGGAAGCCACTTCCACTTCCCAGTTACCGCCCAACAGGATGTCGGTACCACGACCAGCCATGTTGGTGGCGATGGTCAGTGCGCCTGGGCGACCGGCCTGGGCGATGATCTCGGCTTCTTTTTCGTGGAACTTGGCGTTGAGGACCTTGTGCTCGATGCCTTCCTTGTTGAGCAGGTTCGATACGTGCTCGGAAGTCTCGATGGTAGCGGTACCCACCAGGATCGGACGCCCCTGGGCCATGCCGTCCTTGATGTCGTTGATGATTGCCGCGTACTTCTCTTCGGCAGTCAGGAACACCAGGTCATTGAAGTCTTTACGGGCCAACGGCTTGTTCGGTGGGATCACCATCACGGCCAGGCTGTAGATCTGGTGGAATTCGAACGCTTCGGTGTCGGCCGTACCGGTCATGCCGGACAGCTTGTTATACAGACGGAAGTAGTTCTGGAAGGTGGTGGACGCCAACGTCTGGCTTTCGGCCTGGATGTTGAGCACTTCCTTGGCTTCGATGGCCTGGTGCAGGCCCTCGGACAAACGACGACCCGGCATGGTACGGCCGGTGTGTTCGTCAACCAGGACAACCTGGCCGTCCTGCACAATGTATTCGACGTTGCGATGGAACAGCTTGTGGGCACGCAGGCCAGCGTAGACGTGGGTCAACAGGCCCAGGTTGTGCGCCGAGTAGAGGCTCTCGCCCTCGGCCAGCAGGCCGATCTGGGTCAGCATGTCTTCGACGAACTGGTGACCGGCTTCGTTGAGTTCGACCTGGCGGGTCTTCTCGTCGATGGTGAAGTGACCTTCTTTGGTCACCACGCCTTCCACTTCCTCGATGTGCTGCTCAAGACGCGGGATCAACTTGTTGATCTCGGTGTACAGGCGCGAGCTGTCTTCGGCCTGGCCGGAGATGATCAGCGGGGTACGCGCTTCGTCGATGAGGATGGAGTCGACTTCGTCGATCACGGCAAAGTTGAGTTCGCGCTGGAATTTTTCATCCATGCTGAACGCCATGTTGTCGCGCAGGTAGTCGAAACCGAATTCGTTGTTGGTGCCGTAGGTGATGTCGCACGCGTAGGCAGCGCGTTTCTCTTCCGGCGGCTGGAACGGCGTTACCACGCCGACGGTCAGGCCCAGGTACTCATAGAGCGGGCGCATCCAGTTGGCGTCCCGGCGAGCCAGGTAGTCGTTCACCGTCACAACGTGCACGCCCTTGCCGGACAGTGCGTTGAGGTAAACACCCAGGGTGGCTACCAGGGTCTTGCCTTCACCAGTACGCATTTCGGCAATCATGCCTTCATGCAAGGTCATGCCGCCGATCAACTGGACGTCGAAGTGGCGCATGCCCATGACACGCTTACCGGCTTCACGGGCGACCGCAAAGGCTTCGGGAAGCAGCTTGTCGAGGGTTTCACCTTTGGCTATGCGGGCCTTGAACTCTTGGGTCTTGGCGCGCAATTGCTCGTCCGACAGGGCAACCATCTGCTCTTCGAAGGCATTGACCAGCTGCACCGTCTTGAGCATGCGTTTGACTTCGCGCTCATTCTTGCTTCCAAAAAGTTTCTTTAACAAAGGCGCAAACATATCGGCAGGTTCTTCCACACATAGGGATGGAGGGCGCACCGTGAGTGGCCCGAGCAGCCCTCACGGCCGCATGCGAACGCGCATTCTACCCGGATTCGTGGGTGAGGAAAGTGGCGTTATTCCCCGATGCTGGCATGGTGCTGTGAGAGGGCTTGTTTAAAATAAGGGCTTTTACTGGAACTTCAACCCATGGAGCGCAGAAGTTAACAGTTGATTTGACGAGTAAAAAGCCGCCGATGCATTGCCTGGGGGGCCTTGGGCGCTTTCTGCTAAGATGGCCGCTCTGTTACTTAAGGTGTCTAATCATGGCATTTCGCCCTCTTACAGCCCGCGCGCCCAGCGTGTTGCTTCGCGAAGCCAAGCCGTTGAAAGCCATCTTTGGCCATGCGCAACGCTTGGGCCATCTGCAACGCCTGCTCGAAAGCCAACTGCAACCGGCAGCACGTGAACATTGTCATGTGGCGTCGTGGCGTGAGGGCAACCTGCTGCTAATTGTCACGGATGGCCATTGGGCGACCCGCTTGCGCTACCAGCAAAAACGCCTGCAACGGCAATTAATGGCTTTTGACGAGTTCGCCAGCCTGATGCGTATCCAGTTCAAGGTGCAGCCACCGACCGTCCAGCAAGGTGCGGTGGGGCATACCATGGACTTATCGGAGAATGCGGCCGAAACCATTCAGGCAACGGCCGACGGCATCAGCGACCCAGGCTTGCGCGCAGCGCTTGAGCGGTTGGCCGCTCACGCCAAGCCCAAGGCCTGAACCGTTATTTGCGCTTACTGCCGCCCAGCAACGAGCCCAACAGCCCACGTACCAACTGACGCCCCATCTGATTGGCCGCCTGCTGCATCGCCGACTTGAGCGCCTTGCCCGCCGTAGTCCCCAGAAACGCACCGGCCTTGTCGGTAAAGCTCGGCTCCTCGGCCGCAGGCGCGGCGCCCTCCGTCGGGCCCAGCTCCTTACGCGCCATCAGCACTTCATAGGCAGACTCCCGGTCGATGGGTTTGTCGTAGCGCCCCAGCAGTGGAGAACTGGCAATCAGTGCGGCGCGCTCGGCCTCGCTAAGTGGCCCGATCCGCGACTGTGGCGGCGCCACCAACACGCGCTGGACCACCTCCGGCGTGCCTTTTTCCTGCAAGGTTCCCACCAACGCCTCACCCGTGCCCAACTCAGTCAGCACCGCCAAGGCATCAAACGCCGGGTTTGGCCGGAAACCGTCCGCCACCGCCCGCAGAGACTTCTGCTCTTTGGTGGTAAATGCCCGCAGGCCATGCTGGATACGCAGCCCAAGTTGCGCCAGCACGCTGTCTGGCAGGTCACCGGGTGACTGCGTGACGAAATACACGCCAACCCCTTTGGAGCGAATCAACCGCACGACCTGCTCCAGGCGCTCTTGCAACGCCTTGGGAGTATCGGCAAACAACAAATGCGCCTCATCGAAAAACAACGCCAGCAGCGGCTTGTCCGCATCGCCGCGCTCCGGCAACTGCTCGAACAACTCAGCCAGCAGCCACAACAGGAAGGTCGCGTACACCTTCGGCGCCTCGTGCACCAGGCGGCTGGCGTCCAGCAGGTGAATACGCCCGCGGCCGTCACTGGTCGGCTGCAAGATATCTTCCAGTTGCAGGGCCGGCTCGCCAAACAAGGCTTCGGCGCCCTGTTGCTCCAAAACCGCGAGGCGCCGCAACAGCGCCTGACTGGAACCGGTGGTCATCAGTGCAGCATCGTCCCCCAGCAACTCGGGGTGATAACGCAGGTGATTGAGCAACGCCTTGAGGTCTTTGAGATCCAGCAGCAACAGACCCTCACGGTCCGCCACCTTAAAGGTGGCGTAGAGCGCCGATTGTTGGCTGTCGGTGAGTTCCAGCAGGGCGCCGAGCAACAACGGGCCCATTTCGCTGATGGTGGTACGCAACGGATGACCAGACTGACCGTGGATATCCCACAACGTCACCGGATATGCCTTGGCTGTGTAATCCAGGAACGGCATGCCGGCAATACGCTCGGCCACCTTGCCCTGAGGGTTGGCGGCGGCACCGAGGCCGCACAGGTCGCCTTTGATATCGGCAGCGAACACCGCCACTCCCGCATCACTGAAGGCTTCCGCCAGGCGTTGTAAGGTGACGGTCTTGCCCGTACCGGTGGCACCGGCAATAAGCCCATGGCGATTGGCCAGGCGCATCGCCTGGGCGATTGGCTGGCCTTCAAGGTCTGCGCCGATCAAGAGTTGCGAGGCGTGAGGCATTTTGTCACCCATGGTTAATCTTAAGTGCCGCCAGGTCGATACAGACGGATGTGAGACCCACAAAGTCTAAAAATAGGTCAGATGATTCCCACAAAACAAAAGGAACTATCACAAGAAGTATCACACCTTTTTTGACGCTGCCATTCTGCGCCTCCCACAAGGGCGCGCATTGATATTAAGACCTTAGCGGACCCTACAAGCCATGAACAAAAATCTGCGCTTCAGCCACAAAATCCTGCTTGCAGCCTCCCTTATCGTCATCGCCGCTTTTGCGCTGTTTACCCTCTACAACGACTACCTGCAACGCAACGCCCTGCGTAACGACCTCAACAACTATTTGCATGAAATGGGCGATGTCACCGCCGGCAACATTCAAACCTGGCTCACCGGGCGCATTGCCTTGGTAGAGAACGCCGCGCAGAACATCGCCACCGCCCCCTCGGCCGCTGCCAGCCTGTTGGAACAGAAAACCCTGACATCTTCGTTCATGGCTACCTACGTGGGCGACAGTACAGGTGCCTTTACTATCCGCCCCGACACCAAGATGCCGGACGGTTTCGACCCGCGTGTGCGCCCTTGGTACAAGGGTGCCCAAAGCAGCAACGGTTCAACCCTGACCGAGCCCTATATCGATGCGGCCACCGGCCAATTGATCATTTCCATCGCCACCCCAAGCACCAAGGCCGGCCAGAGCATCGGCGTGGTCGGTGGCGACCTGAGCCTGCAAACCCTGGTGGATAACATTGGCGCGCTGAAATTCGGTGGCCGCGGCTATGCGTTCCTGGTCAGCGCCGATGGCAAGGTACTGGTGCACCCGGACAAAGCCCTGGTGATGAAAACCCTGGCCGACATGTATCCAAAAAACACACCGAAGATCAGCAGTGATTTCAGCGAAGTCGAAGCCAACGGCAAAGACAACATCGTGACCTTTACCCCCATCAAGGGCCTGCCATCGGTGAACTGGTACCTCGGCATTTCGGTGGATAAAGACAAATCCTTCGCCATGCTCAGCGAATTCCGCAACTCGGCGGTGATCGCCACCGTCATTGCCGTGGTGATCATCATCGCCTTGCTGGGCATGCTGATCGGCGTCCTGCTGCAACCTCTACACCTGATGACCCGCGCCATGCAGGATATCGCCGATGGCGAGGGCGACCTGACCCGCCGCTTGACCATCCAGAATCACGACGAGTTCGGCACCCTGGGTAACGCATTCAACCGCTTCGTGGAGCGCATTCACACATCGATCCGCGAAGTGTCCTCGGCCACCGAGCAGGTCAATGAAGTGGCACTGCGGGTGGTCAGCGCATCCAACTCGTCGATGGTCAATTCCGACGAGCAAGCCAACCGCACCAATAGCGTCGCCGCCGCCATCAATGAACTGGGGGCCGCCGCCCAGGAAATCGCCCGCAATGCCGCACAGGCCTCACATCAGGCCAGCGACGCCCGGCACTTGGCCGAAGACGGCCAGCAAGTGGTAGAGCGCAATATCAAGGCGATGAACCAACTGTCGGCGATGATCAGCGCCTCCAGCAGCAACATCGAAGCGCTCAATAGCAAGACGGTGAATATCGGGCAGATTCTGGAAGTGATCACCAGCATCTCCCAGCAGACCAACCTGCTGGCGCTGAATGCTGCCATCGAAGCGGCCCGTGCAGGGGAAGCCGGCCGTGGGTTTGCGGTGGTTGCCGATGAAGTGCGTAACTTGGCGCATCGCACCCAGGAATCGGCCCAACAGGTGCAAAAGATGATCGAAGAGCTGCAAGTCGGCGCCCGGGATTCGGTCAGCACCATGAGTGAAAGCCAGCGTCACAGCCATGACAGCGTAGAGATCGCCAACCTGGCCGGCGAACGCCTGAACAGCGTGACCCAGCGCATTGGCGAGATCGACGGCATGAACCAATCGGTCGCCACCGCCACCGAAGAACAGACCTCGGTCGTGGAGTCGATCAACATGGACATTACCGAGATCAACACCCTCAACCAGGAAGGTGTAGAAAACCTGCAATCAACCCTGCGCGCCTGTGCCGACCTGGAACAGCAGGCCGCACGCCTGAAGCAACTGGTGGGCAGTTTCCGCATCTGATTGCACGAGCCGCTAGTCGCCCTTGGGCTCGGACTTACCCTGCTCACGCTCCCACAACTCGGCGGCACCTGGAAAATCGGTGCCGTCTTCAGTGCTCAGGTCATCCGGGTCATAACGGCTCAAACAACCCTCCCCCAACGTCGCTGGGGCTTTGGAAGTGGCTTTGTCCAGTGGGTCGCTCATCGGTCACTCCTTAACAGCGGGCAAAGAAAAAGGGCCTGGGACGATTTAACGCCCAGGCCCTTTATTCTTCAATCTCAAACCCGTCGATCAGAACACGACAGTCTTGTTGCCGTGCACCAGCACGCGATCTTCCAAGTGGTAACGCAGGCCACGGGCCAGGACCATCTTCTCGACATCGCGGCCGAAACGCACCATGTCTTCAATGCTGTCGCTATGGCTGACGCGTACAACGTCCTGCTCGATGATCGGGCCGGCGTCCAGCTCTTCGGTCACGTAGTGACAGGTCGCGCCGATCAACTTCACGCCACGCAGCGAAGCTTGGTGGTAAGGCTTGGCACCGACAAACGAGGGCAGGAAGCTGTGGTGAATGTTGATCACCTTGCCAGCGTATTCACGGCACAGTTCCGGCGGCAGAATCTGCATGTAACGCGCCAGTACTACGACGTCGGCCTCGTGCTGCTTGACCAGACGGGACACCTCGGCGAACGCCGGTTCTTTGTCCTGCGGATTGACCGGCACGTGGTAGTAAGGAATGCCGTGCCATTCGACCATGCTGCGCAGGTCGTCATGGTTGGAGATTACGCAGGCGATTTCACAATCGAGTTCATCACTGTGCCAACGGTGCAGCAAGTCGGCCAGGCAGTGGGACTCACGACTGGCCATCAACACCACGCGTTTTTTCTGCTCGGTGTCGGTGATGTGCCAGGTCATCGAAAACTCTTCGGCGATGGGCGCAAAGGCCTCGCGGAAGGCATCCAGGCCGAACGGCAGCGAATCGGTACGAATTTCGTGACGCATGAAGAACCAACCGCTGAGATTGTCCGAGTGATGGCTCGCCTCGGTGATCCAGCCGTTGTGGGACGCCAGAAAGTTACTGACTTTGGCAACGATACCTACCCGGTCCGGGCAAGCAATCACCAGCCGAAAAGTGCGCATTAGGGGGAGACTCCAGAACTTCGCAAAGGCCGCCATTCTAGCGATTGCGCAGCAAAACTGCATTATTGGTTAACGCCTATTCTGATCGCCCCCTCCGGCTTCTCCCTTAATAGCCTATGGGTTTACCACCTTAATATGATTCTTGCGCGTCATGCTCTGTCCGCTTCGGGCCTTTCAAGAAAATTATCTTTAGGCATACGACCTAGTAATTAACTCGATTGCAGGGGTTTGCTAAAAACATTCAAAGTAATTCACCTAAATGCGTCCTTAAATGTTTACTTGAGGAAATCGCCTGACTATTATTGAGCCACTCTCCCTGTCAATCAGCGCTCTACATAAGGTAGTCCACATGTCTCTGATCAACGAATACCGCGCCACCGAAGAAGCTATCAAAGAGCTGCAAGCTCGTTTGAAGAACCTGTCCCAAGACGACAAACTGCAAACCGAGCTGGAATTCGAAGGCAAACTGCGCACCCTGATGGGTGAATACTCCAAATCCCTGCGTGACATCATCGCGCTGCTGGATCCAGAGTCGAAAGTTAAAGCACCGCGCGGCGCCGTGAAAACTACCGGCACCAAGCGTGCTCGCAAGGTCAAACAATACAAAAACCCACACAACGGCGAAGTGATTGAAACCAAAGGTGGCAACCACAAAACTCTGAAAGAGTGGAAAGCCAAGTGGGGCGGTGACGTGGTTGAAGGCTGGGCTACCCTGCTGGGCTAAGCCTCGCAAAGCTTACGCTTGAAACGCGACACATTGAAAAACGCCAGCTCGCTGGCGTTTTTTATTGCCTGTCTGTTGGGTAAAACCGACTACAGATTCACACGGGCGGCTAAACAGTCCGCATATTCCTGCCATTGGTCCAGAACCCCAAGCTGAAATGGCGTCGCACTAACTGCCAACTCCAGCCGCGCATTATTAAATGCTTCCAGGGTATTCGGCGCCCCCCACTCCGGGTTTGACAAGCGTTGCTGACAGAAAAGTTTCCAGCGTTGTTGCTCCTCGCTGTTCAAGGTATCGGGGAAGTTACGCGCCCGGTAGCGAAACAATAATTCAGGCAAACGCTGATCATCAAAAGGCCACTGCTGGCGGGCTAATTGCGAGGGCTCAGCAGCCCGGACTTGTTCGCATAAACGCCGATCCCGGTCGCCAATAAAGCCATCGTAAAGCTGCTGTTCCGGGTCGGCATTCGGTGCGAACTCCTCCTCGGCGTAGATGGCCGCCAACTTATCGCGCCAAAGTTCTTGTGCGGCGGTTAGCCGCAGTGCGCGTGCCTGATAACTATCCATATCCAATTGCAGGCGCTCACGGTCTTCGGCCCGCAATACATTCAACGGTGCGACCACCGGGCAGCGGTTGATATGCACCAATTTGAGTGGCACGGGCAACTCGCCGGCAGCCAGGTCATCACGGCGGGTATATAGACGCTGGCGCAAGGTATCAGCGTCCAGGTCCAGCAGCCCTTGGGGGTCGAGACCAAGATCGCAAACGATCAACGCATTGCGATTACGCGGGTGCCAGGCCAGGGGCAGTACCACACCCAGGTAATGGCGTTCAGCCGAAAAACGTCCGGAAATATGCACCATCGGTTGCAACAGCCGTATCTGGTCCATCACCTTTTGTTTGCTGCGCAGTTGGAACAACCAGTCGTACAACTTGGGCTGTTTTTCGCGAACCAATCGGGC
Organism: Pseudomonas sp. 18175; assembly: GCF_050432925.1. Lineage (NCBI taxonomy): Bacteria > Pseudomonadati > Pseudomonadota > Gammaproteobacteria > Pseudomonadales > Pseudomonadaceae > Pseudomonas > Pseudomonas sp. 18175. The sequence goes on from NZ_JBKFTO010000007.1 coordinate 137,315, forward strand.
CAGCGCAATCGTCGCGCGGACATCGGACAGCGCATCGTGGGCCTGGCCATGGTCGATACCATTGGCTTCGGTCAGGCGCTCCAGCTTGAGGGTCACACGCCCGTCCTGTTGCGGCCAAACGAGCCCGTCCGGGCGCAGTGCGTAAGCGGCACGAACCACATCGATCAAGTCCCAGCGGCTGTTGCCGCCCTGCCATTCACGTGCGTAGGGGTCGAAAAAATTGCGATACAGGCTGTAGCGCGTCATTTCATCGTCAAAACGCAAGGTGTTGTAACCGGCGCCACAGGTGCCGGGGGCGGCCAGTTCCGCGTGTACGCGGGTCATGAAGTCCGCCTCGGCCAGGCCTTTTTCCGCTAATACCCCCGGGGTTATGCCGGTAATCGCGCAAGCGGCCGGGTGGGGCAGGATATCGTCGCTGGGCTGGCAATAGAGATTGACTGGCGAGCCGATCTCATTGAGCTCAAGGTCCGTACGCATACCGGCTACCTGAAGGGGGCGATCATTGCGCGGATTGATGCCGGTGGTTTCATAGTCGTACCAGAAAATGGAGGTCACGGGCTATTCCTGTACTGAAGATCGACAAAGTCTAGGCGTTGAGCAGCCCTTACGGCCAGCGCCAAATACACTGTACAAACATCCAGTAAAATCTTGAATGGTTGCTTCCATCGCCGACACTGCTAGCATCCGTGTCTCCCAGCCGCTCTGCACTGCCAAGGATCGCGATGCCATCAGCCCCATTGGACACCCGCTACCAGATCGAGACCCCGGAAGGTATCGACCTGCCCCTGCGCCCGGCAGGCCTGGTACCACGTGCCCTGGCCTTTGCTTTCGATCTAGGCGTAAGAGGAGTGGTCATGGGCGTGCTGCTGGTGCCCCTGGCGTTGCTGGGCAATATCGGTATCGGCCTGGGTTCGCTGCTATTGTTCCTGGTCAGTTGGTGGTACATGGTGCTGTTCGAAGTGCTCAATCAGGGGTGCTCCCCCGGCAAACAGGTCATGGGGTTGCGCGTGGTGCAAGACGACGGCACGCCTATCGGCTGGTCCGCCTCACTGATCCGCAACCTGTTGCGCTTTGTCGATATGCTGCCTTTCGGCTATTTTCTCGGCGCCATCAGTTGCCTGCAGCATCCTCACTTCAAACGCCTCGGTGACCTGGCCGCTGGCACGCTGGTGATTTATAGCGAAAAGCCGTTGGTACGCCCTCAAATTCCTCCTGCGAGTGCCTTGCGCCTACCCTTTGCCTTGGAGTTGAGCGAACAACGGGCGATCCTTGGCTTCGCGGAGCGCCAGGGTGAGCTGTCTACGGAACGGGTACATGAACTGGCCTCGATCCTCTCGACCCCATTGCAGGTTTCACCGGGCCGCGCAGTAGAACAGCTTAATGGTGTGGCCCGTGGCCTGTTGGGGCCGACATGAAACAGAGCCTGTTCGAAAACCGCCACCAGGCCCAATGGCAAGCCTTCGCTGATCAACTCAAGCAGTTGGAACAAGGCAGGGTCAAGGCCAGTGACGTAGCCGACTTCCCTCATCAATACCGGCGCCTGTGCCAACACCTAGCCCTGGCTCAGGAGCGCGGCTATAGCAGTTATCTGGTAGATCCACTGCAACAACTGGCTTTGCGCGGCCACCAACAGCTGTACCGGCATCGCAGCCAACTGGCGACAAACGTGCTGGCTTTCATACTGGCCGACTTCCCTCGGCTGGTGCGGGAACAGTGGCGGTTCGTGCTGATTGCCAGCCTGCTTTTTTTTGGCAGCCTGGCGGGTATCGCCTTGCTGGTCTACTGCTTTCCCGACCTGATCTACAGCATCGTCAGCCCCCAGCAGGTGGCCGAGATGCAGGGCATGTACGACCCCGATGCCAGCCGCCTGGGACGTGCTGCCGAACGTGCATCGAGCGAAGACTGGATGATGTTCGGCTACTACGTGATGCACAACATCGGTATCGCTTTCCAGACCTTTGCCGCTGGGTTGCTGTTTGGCCTCGGCAGTGTGTTTTTCCTGATTTTCAACGGCCTGATCATTGGTGCGATATCCGGGCACCTGACCGAGATCGGCTATGGCCAAACCTTCTGGTCCTTCGTTATCGGCCATGGAGCCTTCGAGCTAACCGCCATCGCCCTGGCCGGTGCAGCTGGCCTGCAACTGGGCTGGGCATTGATCGCCCCCGGGCAGTTGGCGCGTAGCGAGTCCTTGCGGCTGGCGGCACTTAAAAGCGTGCGGATGCTGTGCGGTGTGATGGTGTTCCTGCTGATTGCGGCATTTATCGAGGCCTATTGGTCGTCCACTACCCAGATCGCCCCCTGGATCAAATACTTGGTGGGTACGCTGCTCTGGTTGTTGGTGGCCGCCTACCTGACCCTTGCCGGAAGGATTCGTCATGCGCCTGAGTGATGCCAGCGTGGTGATTCGCCCACGCACCTCTTGGGAAGCCATGGACCTTGGCGTGTTAATGGCTCGAGAACATCGACTGCTGTTGATGAGCAGTTGGGCACTGGTGACGTTGCCTGTGTTTGCCCTACTCACTGCGTTGCTGTGGAAATCGCCGTCGATAGCAATGTTCGTGTTCTGGTGGTTCAAGCCTGCGTTCGACCGCCTGCCGCTGTATATCCTGTCCAAGGCCTTGTTTGGCGAAACGCCCACACTCAAGCAGGCGGTGCGCCAATGGCCACGCTTACTCAAAGGCCAACTGTTGGCCAGCCTGACCTGGCGACGGCTCAGTCTGAGCCGCAGTTTTGTCATGCCCGTCAGCCAGCTTGAGGGCCTGGATGGTGATGCGCGGCAAAAACGCCTGGGTGTTCTGCTTCAACGTAACGCCGGAGCAGCGCGCTGGCTGACCACCATAGGCGTGCATCTGGAAATCGGCCTCTGGTTCGGCTGCATGGCACTGTTTTATCTATTTATCCCGCAACAGGTTGAACTGGGGTGGAATTGGCAGCGCCTGGCACTGGCTTCAAATTCGCAAGCACTGTGGCTGGAACACTTAAGCAATGGGTTCTACGCCTTGATCCTGGTGTTTTGGGAGCCCATCTACGTCGCCTGCGGCTTCAGCCTATACCTCAATCGCCGGACCGTCCTGGAAGCCTGGGACCTTGAACTGGTCTTCCGGCGCCTGCGCCAGCGCCTGAGCACGGTGGCGTCGTCGGCCTTATTGGTTGTCGGGCTGATGCTGCTGTCTTTCAACCCTCCGGCCATGGCAGATAGCACCAAGCCACTGAGCCCCCAAGGGGCGAGCCAATCCATCAAATCACTGATGGAAAAACCGCCCTTCAAAAACCCGGAAACCGTTACGCGCTATCGTTTCGGCGAAGAAAAGCCTGCGATAAAAAACAAAGTGCACAGCGACGGAAAACTTCCGGCGTGGCTTCAGGCGTTGCTGGATAGCCTCAACAGCAACTCGTTCAAGCATGTTGCCCAAGGCCTGGAAGTGCTGCTATGGAGCCTGTTGGTTGCGGGCGTAGCGATAGGAATCTGGCGCTATCGCGATTGGCTGCATACCTTTGTCAGCCGCCGCCGACCACGCACGCCCAAAGCCGCCAAGCCTGTCCCCACGCAACTGTTCGGACTGGAACTTGGCGCAGAAACATTGCCCGATGATATCGCCAGTACCGCCGAGCAACTGTGGGCAACCCAGCCACGGGAAGCCCTGGGCCTACTGTATCGCGGCCTGCTGAGCAGATTACTGCATGACTTCAACCTGCCGCTGAAAAGCGCCGACACTGAGGGCCAGGTCCTGGGGCATATTCACCAACTGCAACAACCGCAACTGCTGGCCTTCAGTGATGAACTGACCCAACACTGGCAAAACCTTGCCTACGGCCATCAGCTTCCCCCCGCGTCTGCCCGGCTAAAGCTGTGTAGCGATTGGCGCGCGCTGTTCAGTTCGGGGGGTGCGAAATGAATCGCCTATTGCTGTGGGTCGGCCTGCTGCTGGCGTGCCTGCTCGGAGCCGGCGCCTTTTACGCCTGGCACAAGGCGATACCCTATGAAGAAGTGATAGATCGAGGCCCCTCCCCCGAGGCCCTCGCCAATCCGTATCTGGCTGCCGAGCATTTTTTGCGTCAGCAAGGGCTGGTCGTGGAGCACGCCAATAGCCTTGAACGGCTGGCAACCCTGCCCTCCAAAGGCAATAGCCTTCTATTGCTGGGCGAACGTAGCAACATGTCGCCCCGCCAAGCCGAACAACTACTGGCATGGGTCAAGGCCGGCGGCCATCTGCTGTTGGTAGCCGAAGCGCTCTGGGATGAAGAAACGGGTAAAAGCGGCGACCTGCTGCTTGATCGCCTGCATATCTACCAGACGTTGAGTGACGAGCCCGACGAGCCTGCCCCGACTCGTAAAAAGACCGCGCCGGACCTCACCAAGCTCTACGTCGACAATGAAACCGCACCGGCCTATTTCAACTTCGACACCGATTTCAACCTCACCGACCCCAGGCACCTGGCACAATTTTCGGCCAACAGCGCCAACTCCAGCCACCTGATGCAACTCAACCTCGGAGAAGGTCGCGTGACGATCATCACCGACAGCGACCTGTGGAAAACCCCCGGCATCGGTAAGCACGATAACGCCTGGCTGCTGTGGTACCTGGGCCTGGGCACCGCCGTCACCCTGCTGTTCAACAGCGATGTGGATGACCTGCTCACCTTGCTGATCCGTTACTTCCCCCAGGCCCTGGTGACGCTCGCGGCCCTGATCGGGCTCGCTCTCTGGCACGTCGGCATGCGCCAGGGCCCGATCCAGGCGCCGGCCCCCAAGGCCCGTCGACAGTTGCAGGAACACTTGAAAGCCAGCGCTGACTTCCTGCTGCGCCGCAAAGGCCAGGGCACCCTGCTACAGGCGTTGCAGCGTGACATCCTACGCGCCGCCCGCCGCCGTCATCCCGGCTTTGAACACCTCGAAAACGCTGAACAGTGGCAGGTGCTCGAACACCTGACGCATCAACCCTCTCACGTCATCAGCCAGGCCCTCGGCCCACTCCCGGCAAAACGGCTCTCCAGCGCCGATTTCAGCCGTCAAGTGGCGTGCCTGCAAACCCTCAGGAACGCCCTATGAGTGAATTTCCAACGGCTACTGCCCTGACCAGCGAAACCCTGCAACGTGCCACACAATTGGCCCAAGCCCTGCGCGCTGAATTGCGTCAGGCCGTGATTGGCCAGGACCAGGTGATCGATGATGTCCTCACCGCACTGTTCGCTGGCGGCCATGTGCTGCTTGAAGGCGTGCCAGGCCTGGGCAAGACCTTGTTGGTGCGCGCCTTGGCGCGGTGCTTCGATGGAGACTTCGCACGCATCCAGTTCACGCCTGACCTCATGCCCAGCGATGTCACCGGCCATGCGGTGTACGACCTGCACACCGAACAATTCAAACTGCGCAAGGGGCCGGTATTCACCCACCTATTGCTCGCCGACGAAATCAACCGTGCGCCGGCCAAGACCCAGGCAGCCCTACTTGAAGCCATGCAGGAACGGCAAGTGACCCTCGAAGGCGAGGCGCTGCCTATCGGCCAGCCGTTCATGGTGTTGGCGACCCAAAACCCCATCGAACAGGAAGGTACTTACCCTCTGCCAGAAGCCGAACTGGACCGCTTCATGCTCAAGGTGCGCATGGATTATCCCGATGCGCAGCAGGAACTGGATATGGTGCGCGAAGTGACCCGCTCGTCCCGGGCCGACATGCTGGATGTGCATCCACTGCGTACCGTGCTGCAGGCTCAGGACGTACTGCAATTGCAGCAGACCGCTAGCGAAATGGCCCTGGACGAGCAGGTACTCGACTATGCCGTACGCTTGGCGCGTGCTACCCGCAGTTGGCCGGGACTGGCCATTGGTGCAGGCCCCCGGGCGTCCATCGCCTTGGTACGCGGCGCCCGCGCCCGCGCGCTGCTACGCGGGGGCGAATTTGTCACGCCGGATGACATCAAGGGCTGCGCGCTAGCCGTGCTGCGCCACCGGGTACGCATCGCACCGGAGCTGGACATTGATGGCCTGGAGGTCGACCAGGTGCTCCAGCAGTTGCTGGACCAGATCCCGGCTCCCCGGCAATGAGCTGCCCATGAAACCAACCCGTCTACTGCTGAGTTGGCTTGGCGTACTGCTGGGCTTGAACACCTTGCTGGGCGCTGCGGCAGCATTGCAGTTCAAGGTGCCCGACACGTTGCATTCGGTGGCGTGGGGTTTGCTACTGGCCCTGTTGCTGCTGACCCTGCTGGATGCCATACGCCTTCGTCGCCGGCCATCGGTGCGGGTGCAACGAAAAGTGCCAGGCAGCCTGGCACTGGGGCGTTGGGGCGAAGTGCGCCTGACGTTGGAGCATGACTACCCGCAGCCGCTGACGGTGCACGTGTTCGACCATGCTCCCGACGGGCTGACCGTGGAAAACATGCCCCAGGCCATCGAACTGCGCCCCGGTGAACGCAGTGAACTGGGCTATCGTTTGCGCCCTGTGCGGCGCGGTCACTTCACATTCACCCGCTGTGAAATCCACCTTCCTAGTCCTTTGGGGCTTTGGTCTGCGCGGCGTTTTATCGAGGTCGGCGACACTACCCGTGTCTACCCGGACTTTGCCCGCCTGTACGGCGCACAGTTGCTGGGGGTGGATAACTGGCTGAGCCAGTTGGGGGTGCATCAACGCCAACGACGTGGCCTTGGGATGGAGTTTCATCAGTTGCGCGAATTTCGCGAAGGCGACAGCCTGCGCCAGATCGACTGGAAGGCCACCGCACGCCAACGCACCCCCATCGCCAGGGAATACCAGGACGAGCGTGACCAGCAGATTGTATTCATGCTCGATTGCGGCCGACGCATGCGCAGCCAGGACGATGAGCTGTCACATTTTGACCACGCCCTCAACGCCTGCCTGTTGCTGAGCTACGTCGCCCTGCGCCAGGGCGACGCGGTGGGGTTGTGTACCTTCGCCAGCGAGCAGCAACGCTACCTGGCGCCGGTCAAGGGCAGTAGCCAATTGAACCTGTTGCTCAACGCGGTCTATGACCTGGACACCACTCGCCGAGCCGCTGACTACCAGGCGGCCGCCAGCCAACTATTGGCCAGGCAGAAACGTCGGGCACTGGTGATCGTGGTCACCAACCTTCGGGATGAGGACGATGAGGCATTACTGACAGCAGTGAACCGTATAGGCCGACAACATCGGGTGCTTGTAGCCAGCTTGCGCGAAGAAGTACTCGATCAACTGCGCCTGTCGCCTGTACAAACCCTGCCCGAAGCCTTGGTATACAGCGGCACCGTCGATTACCTAAATACTCGGGACCAATTGCATGATCGCTTGAACGCTCACGGGCTTTCAGTGCTGGATACCTTGCCTTCTAACCTTGGCGAGGCCTTGGTCACGCGCTACCTGGGCTGGAAGAAAGCCGGTGTATTGTGAATGCAGAAATTCGGGCGTCAACGCATGACCACGGTGAGGGCAAACAACACCCAAACCGGGCCTACGACGCGCAGGAACTAGGCAGAAGCCTGGAGAGGGTCAAAACTGAAGTAATTCAACAAGACGTTAATCAGTTGCCCGTATTCCTCGGGCGCCTGGTGCACGCTGAACCCTGAATCGTAATGTTGCGGGTTGATATCTTCATGGCTCCACAGACAAGTCGCCGTGAGGTCAATTGCATGGAAGGTGCCGTCTGCCCCTGGAATCTTCAAACGTAGCTCGAAGTCCACGTCGACCATCATGGGCAACTGGCTGATAAGCATCAGCCCCTCCTCCGAGACGTTGCCCAAAAAGCCTATGGGCTTGTCGGTGAGGCGGTTAAACACTTGCAGAAAGTAAGGTAACTGATGCCGCTCGATCCGTCGGTCGGTAAACATGGTGAGATCGCCATCCTATGGCCATGACTCTGGCCGTGCCAGTGATTCGGAACGAGCAGAACCGCTCGCTCTCCCTGGATCTCGGTGCGACAAAAGACAGCGTTTTGTCACTAGACTGCTGCCGAATCCGGGCCCCGCATTCGTTCGAATAGAAACTTGTACAAACGAACATTCAAAGGATAGACCAAGACTGGCAGCAGGCCAGTTATAGAATGACAAATATCATTACAAGGAGGCCGGACGCGGTTGAGCGACGCTCGCACCGGGGTAATGCCCCAGTTGTTGCAGGGTATCGAGCCGTGCACGGGCACGGTAGGCGTACTCACTCGAAGGGTACTGATTAATGATGAATTGGTAAGTTTGCACCGCGTCGACGAACAATTTCTGACGCTCCAGGCATTGCCCGCGCAACATCGAAACCTCTGGTTGTACATAACGCCGAGTGCGGCTCTCACGGTCGACTTGGGACAATTCCAGGGTGACGCGCTCGCAATCGCCGACTTTGTAGGCGCGATAAGCGTTATTCAAATGGTGGTCCATCGACCAGCGGGTGCAGCCGACAACACTGACGGCCAGGGCAGCAACGAGCAAAATTCGCATGAGGGTTCTCCTGTCTTGTGCAATGTATCGACCCCTCGTCGAAAATCTTCAAGGTTGTTCGCAATTGGCCACCGCGAAAACAAGTCAATCGTCGATAAGTAGTGCAAACGAACAATGACTACAACGAAAGAGCATAGTAGCCTTCCCCAGCGCTTGAACTCAGGAGTCTGTGCATGTCCGTCCGTCGTACCAAAATCGTCGCCACCCTTGGCCCGGCCAGTAACTCGCCGGAAGTCCTCGAACAGCTGATTCTGGCTGGTTTGGACGTCGCCCGTCTGAACTTCTCCCACGGCACCCCGGACGAGCACAAGGCTCGCGCCAAGCTGGTGCGTGACCTGGCCGCCAAGCACGGCCGCTTCGTGGCACTGCTGGGTGACCTGCAAGGCCCGAAAATCCGTATCGCCAAATTCGCCAACAAACGTATCGAGCTGAAGATCGGTGACCCGTTCACCTTCTCCACCAGCCACCCGCTGACCGAAGGCAACCAGCAAGTCGTAGGTATCGACTACCCGGACCTGGTCAAGGACTGCGGCGTCGGCGACGAACTGCTGCTGGACGACGGTCGCGTCGTGATGCGCGTCGACACCGCCACCCCGACTGAACTGCACTGCACCGTGATCATCGGTGGCCCGCTGTCGGACCACAAAGGTATCAATCGTCGTGGTGGTGGCCTGACCGCACCGGCCCTGACTGAAAAAGACAAGGCCGACATCAAGCTCGCCGCCGAAATGGAAGTGGACTACCTCGCCGTGTCCTTCCCTCGCGACGCCGCCGACATGGAATACGCCCGTAAATTGCGCGACGAAGCCGGCGGTACCGCCTGGCTGGTAGCCAAAATCGAACGCGCAGAAGCCGTGGCCGATGACGAAACCCTCGACGGCCTGATCAAGGCTTCCGACGCCGTCATGGTTGCCCGTGGTGACCTGGGCGTGGAAATCGGTGACGCCGAGCTGATCGGTATCCAGAAGAAGATCATCCTGCACGCACGCCGCCACAACAAAGCGGTAATCGTGGCGACCCAGATGATGGAGTCGATGATCCAGAACCCGATGCCGACCCGCGCCGAAGTGTCCGACGTGGCCAACGCCGTGCTCGACTACACCGACGCCGTGATGCTCTCGGCTGAAAGCGCTGCTGGCCCGTACCCGCTGGAAGCGGTACAAGCCATGGCACGTATCTGTGTCGGCGCTGAAAAGCACCCGACCAGCAAGACCTCCAGCCACCGTATTGGCAAAGAGTTCGAAAGCTGCGACCAGAGTATTGCCCTGGCCGCCATGTACACGGCCAACCATTTCCCTGGCGTTAAAGCGATCATCGCCTTGACCGAAAGTGGCTACACACCGTTGATCATGTCGCGCATCCGTTCCTCGGTGCCGATCTACGCGTTCACCCCACACCGCGAAGCCCAGGCTCGCGCGGCGATGTTCCGTGGCGTGTACACCGTGCCGTTCGACCCGGCTTCGTTGGCACCCAATGAAGTCAGCCAAGCGGCCATCGACGAGTTGGTCAAGCGTGGCGTCGTGGAAAAAGGCGACTGGGTCATCCTGACCAAGGGCGACAGCTACCACACCACTGGTGGCACCAACGGCATGAAGATCCTGCATGTGGGCGACCCGCAGGTCTGAGTGACGCGCTGAAAATCAAAAGCCCCGACTGGTTCGGGGCTTTTTTATGCCTGGTGTCTTTGTGTGGCGGCAGAGGACCTCATCGCGGGCAAGTCCGCTCCCACAGTTTAATCGCGGTCCCCTGTGGGAGCGGGCTTGCCCGCGATGAGGTCCGATCAGTCAGCCTACCTTCATCGCCGGGCCACAAAGGCCGACAACGCCGCTACCGCCTCTGGCGACTTCAACCGCAGGGTAAACAGCGCACCCTCCTCCTCGATCACCTGCCGCAACTGCTCACGATCCACGCTCCTCATAAGTTGCTTAGTCACCTGCACCGCCCCCGGCGCCAACGTTTCAAAACGTCCTGCCACTTCTCGCGCCTTGGCCAACGCCGCTTCACCACTGCCCAACGCCTCGGTGGCAATCCCCCACGCCGCCGCCTGCTCGCCGGTAAAGCCTTCGCCCAACAGCAACAACTCAGCCGCTTTCGCATGCCCCAGCAAGCGCGGCAAAATCAGGCTCGATCCAAATTCAGGACACAGCCCCAGGTTGACGAACGGCATCCGCAAACGCGCATCGTGGCTGACATAGACCAAATCGCAATGCAAAAGCAGTGTCGTACCGATCCCTACCGCGGCTCCCGCCACAGCGGCAATCACCGGTTTGCGGCAGTTAAGCAGGCTCTTCATAAAATGAAACGGCGGGCTCTCGAGGTCGCTGGGCGGTTGCTCAAGAAAGTCGCCAATGTCGTTGCCAGCAGTGAAGCAGTCAGCACTGCCGTGGATCAGCACCGCAGTCACACCGGGATCCGCATCAGCCTGTTCAAGCGCCTCGGCCAATTGGGTGTACATGGCACGGGTCAGGGCGTTTTTCTTGTCCGGGCGGTTGAGCTGCAAGGTCAGCAGCCCGCCTTCGCGGTGCTGCAAAATGGCATCGGTCATGGCAAATCTCGTGGCTGTGGAATTCAGCGCTCAACCACGGGGCAGGAACACATCGGCCAGCAGTTGATTGCGCGGCAGTCCCGCCAGGAACAGGCGCTTGGAAAAGGCCTCGACATGGACGGGGTGTCCGCAGAGTAAGGCCAGCGTTTGCCGCGAAACAAGCCGCAGTTGCGCCAATGCCTGGGCCGACTCGGCCGCTGTCCACAGTGCCACTGACACGTTTGAATGCTGCGCAGCCAATTGCGCCAGGGGTTCGGCCAAATAATGCCCGCCCGCATCATGGGCCAGGTGAATCACACGAATATCGCCCTGATGATCCTGGCGCAAGGCCTCACGCAACACACCCCAAAGAGGACCAAGCCCCGTGCCGGACGCCAATAGCCATAGCGGCCGGGCTTGCCAGTCCGGATCATATTGCAACGCGCCACCCCGCAGTTCGCCCAGACGCAAACTGTCGCCAACCTGCAACTGCCGAGCGCGATCGCTGAATTCGCCGGGCAGCCGGCAATCGAGGTGAAACTCCAGGAACGCATCTTCCTGGGGCAAGCTCGCCAGCGAATACGGCCGCGCCACCTTGCCTGCCCACACCACCACGTGCTGACCGGCGCGGTAACGCAGGCCACGTTCCGGTTGCAGACGCAGGCGCAGCACCGTCGGACTCAACCAATCGAGCCCTACCACTTGCGCCGCCAGACCGTCACGCGTCGGATCATAGGTCTCGACCCGCACATCCCCGCTGACCTGGCACTGGCACGCCAGCCGCCAGCCTTCCTGACGCTGCGCAGGGCTCAAGGCATCGGGCTGCTTGTCCTCGACTTCGCCCTGGCACCGTACCAGGCAGGCATGGCAACTGCCGGCACGGCAACTGTAGGGCACGGCCACACCCGCCTGGTTCAGCGCATCCAGCAGATTGCTGCCGGTGGGGACCGACCAGTGGCGTTCGCCGACGTGCAGTTCAGGCATATAAAGGACTCAATCTCAGGGGATGGGCACAGGGAATCATGCCTGCGACAGTTTGACCATAGTCGGGTGTATCGGCCACCGCGCCGGGTTATACTGCCGCGCCTTTTTAGCGTCGCGCCTGCAGCATTTTGGCGTGCCTTGGAAAGGTGGACTCAGCCGACCGATACACCCCACTGAGCCCACCTTTATTGAATGTTCCCTTATAGAGGAGCGCGACTCATGACCGTGATCAAGCAAGACGACCTGATTCAGAGCGTTGCCGACGCCCTGCAATTCATTTCCTACTACCACCCCGTTGATTTCATCCAGGCCATGCACGAAGCCTACCTGCGCGAAGAATCGCCAGCGGCCCGTGATTCCATCGCCCAGATCCTGATCAACTCGCGCATGTGCGCCACCGGCCATCGCCCGATCTGCCAGGACACCGGTATCGTCACCGTGTTCGTGCGCGTAGGCATGGACGTACGTTGGGATGGCGCCACCATGGGCCTGGACGACATGATCAACGAAGGCGTGCGTCGCGCCTACAACCTGCCGGAAAACGTCCTGCGTGCATCCATCCTCGCCGACCCGGCGGGCGCGCGTAAAAACACCAAGGACAACACCCCGGCGGTCATCCACTATTCCATCGTCCCGGGTAACACCGTGGAAGTGGACGTGGCGGCCAAGGGCGGTGGCTCCGAGAACAAGTCGAAAATGGCCATGCTCAACCCGTCCGACTCGATCGTTGACTGGGTTTTGAAGACCGTTCCGACCATGGGCGCCGGCTGGTGCCCACCGGGCATGCTGGGCATCGGCATCGGCGGCACCGCCGAGAAAGCCGCCGTCATGGCCAAGGAAGTGTTGATGGAGTCCATCGACATCCACGAACTGAAAAAGCGCGGCCCGCAGAACCGTATCGAAGAGATGCGCCTGGAGCTGTTCGAGAAGGTCAACCAACTGGGCATCGGCGCCCAGGGCCTGGGTGGCCTGACCACCGTGCTCGACGTGAAGATCATGGACTACCCAACCCACGCAGCTTCCCTGCCGGTGTGCATGATCCCCAACTGCGCCGCCACCCGTCACGCGCACTTCGTGCTCGACGGTTCGGGCCCGGCGTCGCTGGAAGCGCCACCGTTAGACGCCTACCCGGAAATCGTCTGGGAAGCCGGCCCATCGGCCCGCCGCGTCAACCTCGACACCCTGACCCCGGAAGAAGTGCAGAGCTGGCAGCCGGGCGAAACCGTGTTGCTCAACGGCAAGATGCTCACCGGTCGCGACGCCGCGCACAAGCGCATGGTCGAGATGCTGAACAAAGGTGAAACCCTGCCGGTGGACCTCAAGGGTCGCTTTATCTACTACGTCGGCCCGGTTGATCCGGTGCGCGAAGAAGTGGTTGGCCCGGCAGGCCCGACCACGGCAACGCGGATGGACAAGTTCACCCGTCAGATCCTGGAGCAAACCGGCCTGTTGGGCATGATCGGCAAATCCGAGCGCGGCCCGACCGCCATCGAAGCGATCAAGGACCACAAGGCCGTGTACCTCATGGCCGTTGGCGGCGCCGCTTACCTGGTGGCGCAAGCCATCAAGAAGTCCCGCGTTGTCGCGTTCGCCGAGCTGGGTATGGAAGCGATCTACGAGTTCGACGTCAAAGACATGCCGGTCACCGTTGCGGTGGACAGCAAGGGCGAATCCGTACACATCACAGGTCCTGCCATCTGGCAGAAAAAGATCAGTGAAAGCCTGGCGGTAGAAGTGCAGTAAGCGCTTCCCCGCACGGATAAAGGCGACTGCAGCCCCATGGCCCAGTCGCCTTTTTTATGGCGCATGGTATGGTGCACTCCCCTTACTGCGCCTGTTCATCACCGTATGATCGTGATCCCTCGCCCCCTGCGCTTGACCTTCTATTCCTTGCTGATCATCGCCGGCGCACTGCTGGCCGCAGCCTTGGCCACCCGCCATGCCGAACGCCAAGCCCTGGTGGACGACGCCGCCCGTGCCAATCAGCAACTCATGCTGTACGGCAACTCCTTGCACACCCTGATCGAACGCTACCGTGCCCTGCCCGCCGTGCTGGCGCTGGACTCGGAAATGATCAGCGCCTTGAAAGGTCCGCTGGATGCCACCACCCAGGACGTGCTCAACCGCAAGCTGGAGCGCATCAACGGTGCCGCGCAGTCATCCACCCTGGAATTGATGGACCGCACCGGCCTGGCCGTGGCTGCCAGCAACTGGAACCTGCCTAGCAGTTACGTCGGGCATAACTATGCATTCCGGCCGTATTTCAGCCAGACCTTGAGCCAAGGCACCGGGCGCTTTTTTGCCGTGGGCGTGACCACGGGTGTACCTGGGTATTTCCTCTCTAGCGCCGTGGTGGATGAACACGAGCAGTTCCTCGGCGCCATGGTGGTCAAGCTGGAGTTCCCCGAGCTTGAACGCGAATGGGCTCAGGGCAACGACCTACTGTTGGTCAGCGACGCGCGGGGCATTGTGTTTATCGCCAACCAACCGGGCTGGCGTTACCGCAACCTGCGACCACTGTCGGACAACGACTTGGCCGAACTCAAGGCCACTCGCCAATACGACAAGAAACAACTGCAACCGTTGGAGACCCAGCCACTGCAACGCTTTGACGACAACAGCCACCTGATGCGCGTCAACGGTCCCGACGGCAACGCCAATTACATCTGGGAATCGCTGCCGCTCAAAGCTGAGGGCTGGACCCTGCACCTGCTGCGCAAACCGCAGTTCGCCTTTGAGGACCAACGCAACGCGGGGCTTGCTGCCGCAGGCTCCTGGCTGGCGCTGGTGTTCCTGGTGCTGTTCCTGACCCAACGCTGGCGCCTGGCCCGTTTGCGTCAGCGCAGCCGCGAAGAGCTGGAGCAACTGGTGGAAGAGCGCACCCAGGCGCTGCGCACCGCCCAGGACGGCCTGGTGCAATCGGCCAAGCTGGCGGCGCTGGGGCAGATGTCCGCCGCCCTCGCCCATGAGATCAACCAACCGCTGACGGCCCAGCGCATGCAACTGGCCACCTTGCGCCTGCTGCTGGACCACGGTCGCGTGGACGATGCCTACAAGGCCCTCACCCCGCTGGACGAAATGCTCACGCGCATGGCCGCGCTCACCGGTCACCTCAAGACCTTCGCGCGCAAAAGCCCCAGCGGCCTGCGCGAGCGGTTGGACCTGGCGCTGGTGGTCGACCAATCCCTGCACTTGCTCGACGCTCGACTGCGCGATGAAGGCATTGGCGTCGTACTCGACCTGACCCGCCCGGCCTGGGTGCGCGGCGACGCGATCCGCCTGGAGCAAGTGCTGATCAACCTGCTGCGTAATGCGCTCGACGCCATGGCCGACAAGCCGCGCAAACGCCTGGAGATACGTCTGCATGCCGACCAGCAGCTTTGGGTGTTGACCGTCAGCGACAGCGGTGGCGGCATTGCCGAGGAGCACCTGAACAGTGTGTTCGACCCATTCTTCACCACCAAACCGGTGGGCGATGGGCTTGGCCTGGGGCTGGCAGTGTCTTACGCCATCGTGCATGAATTGGGCGGGCGCCTGATCGCCGGTAACCGTGGCGACGGCGCCGTGTTTACCCTGACCTTGCCCATCGCGCTGGAGACACCCGACCTATGTTGAACGCGGTGATTGTGGTCGATGACGAAGCCAGTATTCGTACGGCCGTGGAGCAATGGCTGAGCCTGTCGGGGTTCGAGGTGCAGCTGTTCAGCCGCGCCGAGCAATGCCTGGCGCAATTACCCAAGGACTTCCCTGGCGTGATCCTGAGCGATGTGCGCATGCCCGGGCTCAGCGGCCTGGAACTGTTGGCCGAAGTTCGCCGCCGCGATGCCGACCTGCCGGTGATCCTGCTCACCGGCCACGGTGATGTACCGATGGCGGTCGAAGCCATGCGCGATGGTGCCTACGATTTCTTGGAAAAACCCTTCAGCCCTGACGCCCTGCTCAACAGCCTGCGCCGCGCCCTCGACAAGCGCGGGCTGATCCTGGAAAACCGCCGCCTGCATCAACAAGCCGACCATCGCACGCAATTGGAGTCGACGCTGCTAGGCGTGTCCCGGGGTTTGCAGAACCTGCGCCGCCAGGTGCTGGACCTGGCGAGCTTGCCGGTCAACGTACTGATCCGTGGCGAAACCGGCAGCGGCAAGGAACTGGTCGCACGCTGCCTGCATGACTTTGGCCCTCGGGCGAAAAAGCCCTTCGTGGCGCTCAACTGCGCGGCGATCCCCGAGCAATTGTTTGAAGCCGAGTTGTTCGGCCATGAGAGCGGCGCGTTCACCGGCGCTCAGGGCAAGCGCATCGGCAAGTTGGAATATGCCCACGGCGGCACCTTGTTCCTCGATGAAATCGAAAGCATGCCCCTGGCCCAACAAGTGAAACTGCTGCGGGTGTTGCAGGAACAGAAGCTGGAACGGCTGGGCTCCAATCAAAGCATCCATGTGGACTTGCGCATCATCGCCGCGACCAAACCAGACCTGCTGGAAGAAGCCCGCGCCGGGCGTTTTCGCGAAGACTTGGCCTACCGGCTGAACGTCGCGCAACTGCGCCTGCCACCCTTGCGCGAGCGGCGCGAAGACATTCCGCTGTTGTTCGAACACTTTGCCCACAGCGCTGGTGAACGCCTGGGGCGCAGTGTCGAGCCCTTGAGCGGCGCGCAGTTGGGGCGGCTGCTCGGCCATGACTGGCCGGGTAACGTGCGAGAACTGGCCAACTTCGCCGAACGCCAAGTGCTGGGGCTGGGCGATCCGGAGCCGGAAGGAATCGAAGCCGGGCAATCGTTGGCGGCGCAGCAGGAGGCCTTTGAGGCACATTGCCTGAAAGCGGCGCTGACCCGGCACAAAGGCGATATCAAGGCGGTGTTGGCGGAGCTGCAACTGCCACGGCGGACCTTCAATGAGAAGATGCAGCGGCATGGGTTGGTGAGGGAGACTTTTCTCTAGATAGCCCGTTGTGGTGCCTGCCAGGCCGCCATCGCGGGCAAGCCCGGCTCCCACATTTTGATCTGTGAACACATTCAAGAGTGGGAGCTGGCTTGCCTGCGATGAGGCCAGCAGCCATAAGCGGATTTCCGCTCGTCACCCAAGAATCATCAGCAACATTCCGCTCAAAAAAATCCCCCAAGCCCTCTATTCAGGGCCTTCATCTACTTGGCACAGCTCCTGCTATAGCCCCAGCCAGGCTGTGCCCCGGCACGCTCCATAAAAACAACTAAATGAAGGATCCTTCAATGGATAACTCCAACGCCCTGCCTCTGGGGTCGGCGGCCGCGCCGACGAAAGAGCGCACCACTTCCAGCCGCATCAAATCGATTTTCAGTGGTTCCGTCGGCAACATGGTCGAGTGGTACGACTGGTACGTCTACGCCGCCTTCTCTCTGTATTTCGCCAAGACCTTCTTCCCGAAAGGCGACACTACCGCCCAACTGCTCAACACTGCTGCGATCTTCGCCGTGGGCTTCCTGATGCGCCCCATCGGTGGCTGGCTGATGGGCCTCTATGCCGACAAAGTCGGGCGTAAAAAAGCCCTGATGGCCTCGGTGTACCTGATGTGCTTCGGCTCGCTGCTGATTGCCCTGAGCCCAGGTTATGAAATCATCGGTATCGGTGCGCCGATCCTGCTGGTGTTTGCCCGCTTGCTGCAGGGGTTGTCGGTGGGCGGCGAATACGGCACCTCCGCCACCTACCTCAGCGAGATGGCCACCAAGGAACGCCGTGGTTTCTACTCCAGCTTCCAGTACGTAACCCTGATCTCCGGCCAGCTCATCGCCCTGGCGGTGCTGATTGTGCTGCAACAGCTGCTCACCACCGAGCAACTGTACGCCTGGGGCTGGCGTATCCCGTTCGCCATCGGCGCCCTGTGCGCAGTGGTCGCTCTTTATCTGCGTCGCGGCATGGAAGAAACCGAGTCGTTCACCAAGAAGGAAAAAGCCAAGGAAAGCGCGATGCGCACCTTGATGCGTCACCCCAAGGAACTGATGACCGTGGTCGGCCTGACCATGGGCGGCACCCTGGCCTTCTACACCTACACCACCTACATGCAGAAATACCTGGTGAACACCGTCGGCATGAGCATTTCTGACTCCACCACCATTTCGGCGGCGACGCTGTTTCTGTTTATGTGCCTGCAACCCCTGGTAGGTGGGCTGTCAGACAAAATCGGCCGTCGGCCAATCCTGATCGCCTTCGGCATCCTGGGTACGCTGTTCACCGTGCCGATCCTCACCACCCTGCACACCATCCAGACCTGGTGGGGCGCGTTCTTCCTGATCATGGCCGCGCTGATCATCGTCAGCGGCTACACCTCGATCAACGCCGTGGTGAAGGCCGAGCTGTTTCCTACCGAGATCCGTGCACTGGGCGTAGGCCTGCCGTATGCGCTGACCGTGTCGATCTTCGGTGGTACGGCTGAATACATCGCGCTGTGGTTCAAGAGCATTGGCATGGAGACCGGGTATTACTGGTACGTGACTGGGTGTATCGCGGTGTCGCTGCTGGTTTATGTGACCATGAAGGACACCCGCAAACATTCGCGGATTACCACCGACTAAAAACGCTGGGAGCGGGCTTTTGTGGCGAGGGAGCTTGCTCCCGCTGGAGTGCGGAGCGCTCCCAAAATCTTGGGCCGCTTCGCAGCCCAGCGGGAGCAAGCTCCCTCGCCACAGCAAGCCCGCTCCCACAGTTTAGTTTTGTGTCGCCTGGCTAATGCGGTCAGGTCCATACCGCCGCTGCGCATACGCCGCCCCGGCAATCATCACCACCAGCACCGCCGCCAACACCGCCGACGAGCCAATGGTGCCGAAATCCAGCCCGCCCTTTTCATGGGGCTTGGTGAGGAAGTCCCCCAAGGTCGCGCCAAACGGCCGGGTCAACACAAACGCCACCCAAAACAACAACACCGACGAGATCTGCGTGAAGTACTTAAGCGCCACCACGGCTGCAATGGTCGAGCCGATCAGCAAGGCGCCGCCGGCAAAACCAAGCCCCGAGTCGTCTGCCAGGAAGTCCCCCAACGCCGTACCCAAGGTGTTGGAAAACAGAATTGCCATCCAGTAGAACAGTTCCCCACGAAAGGTCTGCACCTTGTTCACGTTCAGCGAATCACCGCTGAGGTGCCACATCGCAAAAATGATCATCAGGATCACGATCAGAATCATCGAGCCCGTGGCGTAACCCAGGCCCAGGGTGCGGTCCATGAAGTCCGACATGGTGGTGCCGGCGGTGCTGGTGGACAGGATCACGATCCAGTACAGCACCGGGTTGTAGGTTTTCGACCACAGCTGCGTCACCAACGTGACCAGGAACACGCTGATCAGGATCATCGAGCTGAGGGCATAGCCGACATTCAGGGTCATCGAGAGCAAATCCCCGGCGGTTTCGCCCAGGGTGGTTGCGCAGATTTTCATGACCCAGAACGCGAGGGTGATCTGAGGAAGTTTATTCATGGGGTGGGAGGCTCCGAAGCGCAGTCATTCAATTGGCCGCAGACTGAACGTGGAGCTGTGAAAAATAGGTGGGCGCTGTATGAAAATTCCATATCGTTGATGGAAATCCGCCGCCATGCCTTGCAGTATGGCGGCTTCACTGAACTCAACCGCAGGAACCCCGGCCATGCCTGACGACATTCATTTCTACGAACCCGCCAACGGCCACGGCCTGCCCCATGACCCCTTCAATGCCATCGTCGGCCCACGCCCGATTGGCTGGATCTCGTCACAGGACAGCGAGGGCCGCCTGAACCTGGCGCCCTACAGTTTCTTCAATGCGTTCAACTACATTCCGCCGATCATTGGTTTTTCCAGTGTCGGGCGCAAAGACAGCCTGAACAACATCGAACAGACCGGCGAGTTTGTGTGGAACCTGGCGACCCGTCCGCTGGCCGAGCAAATGAACCAAAGCTGTGCAGCGGTAGCACCTGAGGTGAATGAGTTCGAGCTGTCCGGGCTGACGCCGGTGGCCTCGAAAATCATCAGTGTGCCACGGGTGGGCGAGAGCCCGGTGGCGTTTGAATGCAAGGTGACGCAGATCATTCAGTTGCAGCGAGCCGACAAGGCGCTGGTGCCGAGCTGGCTGGTGCTGGGTGAGGTGGTAGCGGTGCACATTGCCAAATGGCTGCTCAAGGATGGCATTTACGACACGGCGGCGGCAGAGCCGATTCTGCGCGGGGGTGGGCCGGCGGATTACTTCCAGTTGGGGCCGGAGGCACTGTTCAAGATGTATCGCCCGGGTGTCAGCCGCCCCTGACTGAAACACAGTAAAAAATGTGGGAGCGGCGGTGTTGTTTAGATTGAGGCAGTTGCCCAAGCCAACTGGCCCTCTTCATCCACATCAACCAAGCGTTCAAGCTGCAACGCAGCCGCATCATCGGCATCAGACGCCGTCTTGAACGTCTGCCCATCAAGGATCTTGTGAAAACGCGGTGCGCCCATGCCATCCAGTGCCTTGACGGCGACGGCGGCGCTGTAGCCACCTTCTCCCGGCACTACGGCGGAAACGGCTTCGTGGTGGGCAAACTCTTTACGTGCCATGTTGCAGGTCCTGGACAATGGAAAGGCGGCCATTCTAACCCGCCAATTGCAGGTACTCGCCATAGGCATGGGCGGCGGATGCATCGGTGAAGGTCTGGAAGTCCATGCTGCGCACCACCATGTCATTCAACAGCTCGGTAAAGATCATCAGCGCCGGCGAGTTGAAGTAGGCGCTCATGGCCTGCTCGCTGCTCCAAAAACCCGAGACCAGCCACACATCGGGGTCAACCTGGGAATGCTGCAACGAGAATTGCAGGCAGCCCTGAGCCTGGCGGCCCGGTTCGATCAAACTGCTCAAGCGTGCACCGAGTTCGGTGCTGCACCCGGTACGGGCACGGATAAAGGCCATATGGCTCGCGGGAATGGGGGTGGACATGTGCGACTCTCCCGTTGAGAAGTGATGCTCGGCAAGCACGGTGAGGGTGTGTTGCCACAGGATCAACGATAGCGGCGCGCAGGTGACTACGGTTAGTCGATTCCTGCTGGCTTATTGCACAATCCTGCCAGAAGCGTAGAGGGGACGTGGGTGCCCCTGGTTTTATTCCACGGTTAAACGCCTTGTTTCAGAGAGATGACAGCACGCGCGCTTGCCTGATTCACGCTATGGCGCAGGATCAGGCAAGGATTGTGCAGAATCGACCTACCACTTTTGGAAAAGCCGCCGCTAAGCTTGCCTCATCAAAAAAGCCTGTAGAGGACACCCCATGTCGTCGCCTGATCACCCGTCCATTCCCCTCGATGCCGAGATGGAAAAGCAGCGCGCCGAACTGGCCAGTATCGTGCACCGGCATACGTGGGAGGATGGTTCCTACGGCACCGCTGTCACCTCGCTGTACCTCAACCGCCACAACGCGCCACGTGACTTCATGCCGGTGCTGGTGGAGCCTGCGCTGTGCATCCTCGCCAGTGGCAGCAAGGAAGTGCGCCTGGCCGACGAGATCTTTGCCTACGACCCGCTCAACTACTTGGTGTTTTCGGTGGCCATGCCGGTGGCTGGGCGCATCATCGAGGCCACGGCCGAAGACCCGAACCTGTCGGTGCGCATCAATATCGACCCGGCGCAGCTCACGGCACTGATCGCCGAGGCAGGTCCCATGGGTGTGCCGTCGCGGCCGACTTCTCGCGGGATGTATGTGGACCGTATCGACACCCAACTGCTCGACGCGGTACTGCGCCTGGCGCGATTGCTGGACACGCCCAAAGACATCGCGATGCTGGCACCGTTGATCAACCGCGAGATTCTCTACCGCCTGTTGCGTGGGCCGCAGGGCTACCGGCTGTATGAAATTGCCGTGGCCAACAGCCAGAGCCATCGAGTAAGCCAGGCGATCACGTGGTTGAACGGCAACTATGAACAGCCGCTGCGCATCGACGACCTGGCCAAGGAAGTGAACCTGAGCGTGTCGACTTTGCACCACCGCTTTAAGGCGATCACTGCCATGAGCCCGTTGCAGTATCAAAAGCAGCTGCGCTTGCAGGAAGCGCGGCGGTTGATGATTGCCGAAGGCTTGGAAGCCTCGGCGGCGGGGTATCGGGTGGGGTATGAGAGCCCGTCGCAGTTCAGTCGGGAATACAGCCGGTTATTCGGCGCGCCGCCCTTGCGAGACTTGGCTCGTCTGCGCCAAACCCTCTGATTAAACAGAGATCAAAAATGTGGGAGCGGCGATCTCTAGTCCAAGCCACGCGGCAATTGCAAGGTGACCCGTAGGCCTCCCTCCCGCAAATTCTGCAAACTCACCTCCCCCCCATGGCTGTGAGCAATATTGCGCGCAATACCCAAGCCCAAGCCATAACCCTGCTGCTGCCCGGCCAGGCGGAAATGCGGTTCAAACACCTGCTCCAACCGTTGCTCCGGTACGCCTGGACCTTCGTCATCCACATGCAGGATGAACTCAGCACCGTCGTCCTCGATATGCAAATGGGCGTTCTGTCCGTACTTCAAGGCGTTGTCGATCAGGTTGCCAATGCAGCGCTTGAGCGCCAGCGGTTTGCCAGGGTAGGTGACCAGTGCGCGCCCGTGCTGGGTGACACGGCCATTGCCGTGGGGCGCAAGGTACGGCTCCACCAGGCAATCGAGCACATGGTTGAGGTCCACCGGCTCGATGTTCTCGTGGATGTCGGTGTCTTTCACGCATTGCAGCGCGCCTTTGACCAACAACTCCAGCTCATCCAGGTCGCGGCCGAATTTGATTTGCAGGTTCTCGTCTTCCAACAGCTCCACCCGCAGGCGCAGGCGCGTGATGGGCGTGCGTAAGTCGTGGGAGATCGCGCTGAACAGTTGGCTGCGTTCGGTGAGGTAACGGCTGATGCGTTCGCGCATGGCGTTGAAGGCGCGGCCCACTTCCACCACTTCGCTGCCGCCGCCTTCGGCCACCGGCTCTACGTCGGCGCCCAGGGACATGTCCCGCGCTGCCCGCGCCAAACGCTTGAGCGGCCGGCTTTGCCAGTGCACCAATAGACCGATAAACAGCAGCAAAAAGCCGCTGGTCAGCACGATAAACCACACTTGCTGGGACGGCAGGCCTTGCTCTTCAAGGCTGGTGTAGGGCTCGGGCAATAGCGAGGCAATGTACAACCACTCGCCGGGCGCCAGTTGGATCTGGGTGACCAACACCGGCGGATTCACCGGCTCCAGGGTCAGTGCGTAATGGGCCCAGGAGCGTGGCAATTCATCGAGTTTCAAGCCGGCGTTGAAGATACGCAGGTCTTCAGCGCTGACGAACTCCACCGAGATATGCACATCAGCGCCCAACGTCTGGCGCAACACTTCATCCACGGCCACCAGCACCGCCTGTTTACGCGGTGTTTCCGGTAGCACCTGCATGTCCAGCGGACGGTCGTTGAGGGTTACGACAAAACGCGTGCCGCCCATGCTACGCAATTGGTCCAGCACCAACGGGCGATAGGCAACCGGCAATGAACGGAAATAACTCACGCTGGCGGTCATCGAGTGCGCCAGGCTGCGGGCGCTGGTGACCAGCCCTTCGAGTTGGGTGGCACGCAGTTGCGAGACCCAGATCACGCTGGACAGCGCCTGGGCGAACAACACCGCGAGCAAGGTCAGCAGCAACATGCGCCCCAGCAACGAGCGCGGTACCGGAAAACGCCGGCGGCGTTCGCTCAGGTGTTCGCCCAGTTGCTCAGTGCGCATTGCCGGCAACCACGCTGGCTGCCAGTTGGTAACCGCTGCCACGCACGGTGCGGATCAGCCTCGGTGGCTTTTCGGTATCGCGCAGGCGTTGGCGCAGGCGGCTCACGGCCATGTCGACGATACGGTCCAGCGGCATCAGGTCACGGCCACGGGTGGCGTTGCCGATGGTGTCGCGGTCGAGGATCTGTTGCGGGTGGTCGAGGAACAACTTGAGCAGGGCAAAGTCGGCACCGGAGAGGATCACTTCTTCGCCATCCTCGTGAAACAAGCGGTGGCTGATCATGTCCAGGCGCCACTCGTCGAACACCAACACGTCGCTGCTGCCGCTGCGCTCCTGACCGAATTGGGCACGGCGCAACAGGGCCTTGATGCGTGCTTGCAACTCGCGGGGGCTGAAGGGTTTGCCGATGTAATCGTCGGCGCCCAGCTCCAGGCCGATCACCCGGTCGGTCTCGTCAGAGCTGGCGGTGAGCATGATGATTGGCACCTGCGCCTGGCGCGGGTGTTGGCGAATCCAGCGGCAGAGGCTGAAGCCATCTTCGTCCGGCAGCATTACATCGAGGATCACCAGGTCGCACGGCGCCTCGTTCATCGCCTGGCGGAACCCCGCACCATCCGGCACGCCACGTACCTGGAAACCGGCGCGGCTGAGGTAGGTTTGCAGCAATTCGCGAATTTCCTGGTCGTCGTCGACGAGGAGAATGGATTTACTGATTACGCTCACGGGGGCCTCCTTGTTGTTATGGCCAAGCTTAAGTCATTTGTTGCCCTTGAGGCCCCCTTCGCGAGCAAGCCCGCTCCCACATTTTGACCGTGTGAACCCGATCAACTGTGGGAGGGGGCTTGCTCCCGATGAGGCCATAAGTGCCTACGCAAAAGCCTGTTCGAGCGCGACTCCAGCCCCAGTCAACCCGGAATACGGCGCCGTCACCAACCACACAGGAATACCCTTGAAGTAGTCACTCATGCAGCCCTTGTCACTAAAGCTCTTGGCGAAACCACTGTTGATAAAGAAGTCGGCAAACCTCGGTATCACGCCACCCACGATATACACACCGCCGCGTCCACCGGTGGTCAGCACATTGTTGCCCGCTACCCGGCCGAGCCAGATGCTGAACTGGTCCAATACTTCCATCGCCACCGGGTCGCCGGCCAGGCCTGCGGCCGTGATGGCTTCCGGTGTGTCCAGCACCGGCGTGTGCCCATCCACCGCACAAATAGCCCGGTACAAACGCGGCAAGCCGCCACCGCTCAAGGCGGTTTCGGCGCTGACGTGGCCGATTTCACTGTGGATGTGCTGCCACAGCTGGGTTTCACGCGGGCTGCTCAGGGGTAGGTCGACATGGCCGCCCTCCCCCGGCAGCGCGGCAAAGCGGCCAGCGCCCAGGTCCAGCAGGGTGCCAACGCCCAGGCCGGTGCCCGGACCGATCACCACCGCCGGGCGCAACGGTTCCGGCGTGCCTTCGCAGACCACGCGGAATTCGTCGGGTTTGAGGCGGGTCATACCCAGGGCCATGGCCGAGAAGTCGTTGACCAACAGCAGTTCATCCACCTGCAACGTCTTGCAAAACGCTGTCTTGCTCAGGCGCCAGTGGTTGTTGGTGAACTTGAATTCATCGCCACTCACGGGACCTGCCACCGACAGGCACACGGCGCCGATGTCGCCGATTTGCAGGCCTTCTTCCTTGAGGTAAACCTTGATCGCGTCCTCAGGGCTGGCATGATCCGCCGTGGCGTGCACGCGGATCGAATGCAGCTCCTGGTCCCGCCACAACGCAAAACGGGCGTTGGTTCCACCGATGTCACCGACCAGCGCAAGCTTCACTTAAGCGTCTCCAAGGCACAGGTAAAGGCGCTGGCGCCTTGCTCTGCGGAGCTTGCGGCCAAGCGCATAAATGCAAACAGCTCGCGACCGGCTCCCACGTTATTGCCCAACAGGCCCGTGGCAGGCGCGCGCGCTGCAAATTCTTCGGCGTCCACCTTAAGCTCCAGGGTGCCCTTCACGCCATCGACGCGAATGATATCGCCATCGCGCACCCGCGCCAGCGGCCCGCCGCTCTGGGCTTCGGGGTTGACGTGGATAGCGGCGGGAATCTTACCCGAGGCGCCGGACATGCGCCCGTCTGTTACCAACGCCACTTTGAAGCCGCGGTCCTGCAACACGCCGAGGAACGGGGTCATCTTGTGCAGTTCGGGCATGCCGTTGGAGCGCGGGCCCTGGAAGCGCATCACTGCGACAAAGTCTTTTTCCAGCTGGCCGGCCTTGAATGCATCAGCCAGGTCTTGTTGGTCCTGGAACACCACCGCCGGTGCTTCGACAATCTGGTGCTCAGGGGCCACGGCGGAGACTTTCATCACGCCACGGCCGAGGTTGCCTTCCATCACGCGCAAGCCGCCTTCCGGTGAGAATGCACGGGCCACGGGACGCAGGATGGTTTCGTCGAGGCTTTCGATAGGGCCGTCGCGCCAGATCAGCTCGCCGTCCACCAGGAACGGCTCCTGGGTGTAGCGGCTCAAGCCCTTGCCGGCCACGGTGTTGACGTCTTCGTGGAGCAGGCCGGCTTCGAGCAGTTCGCGGATCAGGAACGACATGCCGCCCGCTGCCTGGAAGTGGTTGATATCAGCCTTGCCGTTTGGATACACGTGGGACAGGGTCGGCACCACCTCGGAGAGGTCGGCCATGTCGTCCCAAGTCAAAATGATCCCCGCCGACATGGCAATGGCCGGCATGTGCAGGGTGTGGTTGGTGGAACCGCCGGTGGCGTTGAGGGCGATGATGGAGTTGACGATGGACTTCTCATCGACGATCTCGCCGATCGGCATGAAGCTGCCATTGGCCTTGGTCAAGCGCGTGACTTGGTGTGCGGCCTCGCGGGTCAGCGCATCACGCAACGGCGTGTACGGGTTGACGAACGAGGCGCCCGGCAGGTGCAGGCCCATCACTTCCATCAGCAACTGGTTGGTGTTGGCGGTGCCGTAGAAGGTGCAGGTGCCAGGGCTGTGGTAGGACTTCATCTCCGATTCCAGCAGCTCTTCGCGGGTGGCCTTGCCTTCGGCGTAGCGCTGGCGCACATCGGCTTTCTGTTTGTTGGAGATGCCGGACGGCATCGGGCCGCCGGGTACGAAGATCATCGGCAGGTGGCCGTAGCGCAACGCGCCCATCATCAGGCCGGGAACGATCTTGTCGCAGATGCCCAGCATCAGCGCGGCGTCGAACATGTTGTGGGACAGCGCTACCGCCGTGGACATGGCAATCACTTCACGGCTGAGCAGGCTCAGCTCCATGCCCGGCTCGCCTTGGGTTACGCCGTCGCACATCGCGGGAGTGCCACCGGCGAACTGGCCAACCGAACCGACTTCACGCAGGGCTTTCTTGATCTGTTCGGGGAAATGTTCGTACGGCTGGTGCGCCGAGAGCATGTCGTTATATGACGAAACAATTGCCACGTTGGCGGCATTCATCATTCGCAGACTATTTTTATCTTCAGTGCCGCAACCGGCCACGCCGTGGGCAAAGTTGGCGCATTGCAGCTTGCCGCGCATCGGACCGTCGCTGGCTGCGCCGCGAATGAGCGCAAGGTAAGCCTCGCGGGTGGCGCGGCTACGGGCGATAAGCCGTTCGGTGACCTCAAGGACGCGGGGATGCATGTGTAGAACTCCAGGCTAACGGATGTGGCGACCTGAGTGTCTATGCTGGTCAAACGCCCGCCGCGAAGAGGTTGGCAGGGTGTTACTTGACCAATCGGACCAGTTGATTCAGGTCACTCGTTGTAGATTGAACAAAATATTGCCACTAAAAAGGCTTGTTTTCTATTTTTATGCGAATAATCTTGTAATTCTTACAACAAATCGACGACAGGCACTTTCCAATGACTCTTCGTATCGCAATCAATGGTTTTGGCCGTATTGGCCGTAATGTCCTGCGCGCACTGTATACCCAAGGCTACCGCCAGGATCTGCAGATCGTCGCCATCAACGATCTGGGCGACAGCTCGATCAACGCCCACCTGCTCAAATACGACACCGTGCATGGCACTTTCGAAGCAGAGGTCGCCCACGATCAGGAAAGCCTGACCGTCAATGGTGACCGGATCGCCGTCAGTGCCATTCGCAACCCCGCCGACCTGCCGTGGGCTGCGCACAAGATCGACGTGGTGTTCGAATGCACCGGCCTGTTCACCGACCGTGACAAGGCGGCCGCCCATATTACCGCCGGCGCACGCAAGGTGATCATTTCCGCACCGGCCAAGGGCGCGGACGCCACTGTGGTCTACGGCGTGAACCACGACATTCTGCGCCAATCCCACCAGATCATCTCCAACGCCTCGTGCACCACCAACTGCCTGGCACCGGTCGCCCAGGTGCTGCATCGCGAACTGGGCATCGAAAGCGGCCTGATGACCACCATTCACGCTTACACCAACGACCAGAACCTGACAGACGTCTACCACACCGACCCGTACCGCGCGCGCTCGGCCACCCAGAACATGATCCCGAGCAAGACCGGCGCCGCCGAAGCGGTAGGCCTGGTGCTGCCGGAACTGGCGGGCAAGCTGACCGGCATGGCCGTGCGTGTACCGGTGATCAACGTATCGCTGGTGGACCTCACCGTACAACTGAAGAAAGAAGCCAGTGCCGAACAGGTCAACGCACTGCTCAAGGAAGCCAGCCAGCACTCGACGATCCTGGGCTACAACACCCTGCCGCTGGTTTCGAGCGACTTCAACCACAACCCGCTGTCGTCGATTTTCGATGCCAATCACACCAAAGTCAGTGGCAAATTGCTGAAAGTGCTGGCCTGGTACGACAACGAGTGGGGTTTCTCCAATCGCATGCTGGATAACTGCCTGGCGTTGTGTAACGCCGAATAACGGCCCAATAGAGATTCCCTGTGGGAGCGGGCTTGTGTGGGAGCGGGCTTGCTCGCGAATGCGGTCTGTCAGTTATAGATGCTTTGTCTGACCCACTGCTTTCGCGAGCAAGCCCGCTCCCACATTTGTCCTGCGTCAACCCTCAAAAGTGTGCCTTGCAATTTGCGTTGATGATAAGCATTATCATTAACTGCAAATCGGTCTGGTATCACTGTGAGCCAATCTCGCTTCAACCAAGTCTTTCTCACCCAACGGGTGATTCTGCTACGCACCTTGCAGCGCATGGTAAATAACCACAGCACCGCCGAGGACCTGTTGCAGGAAACCTACCTGCGCGTCACCCGGGCCCTGAGTGAGCGGCCTATCGATCACCTCGAACCCTTCGTCTACCAAACCGCGCGCAACCTGGCGCTGGATCACCTGCGCTCGCGCAGGATCCAGGCCCGCACACTGCAGGAAGATGTGCCGCTGGACGTGCTGCAAAGCGTCGCCGCCCCTATCAGCACCCCCGAAGACGCGACCCAAGCCGAGCAAATGCTCGAGCACCTGAGTGTCAGCCTGGGCCAGTTGAGCGCCCGCCAACAGCAGATCTTTATCCTCAGCCGCCTGCATGGGTGCAGCTACCAGGAGATTGCCGATCAGTTGGAAGTGTCCTTGAGCACGGTGCAAAAGGAACTGAAATTGATCATGGCCATCTGCGTAGGTGTGGCCCAAAGGTTGGATCGGTCGTAAGCTTCATTCGACCAGAGTTGTAGGACAGTTGAGTAAAACGTGGCGAAGACCCGAGGCACACCGTGACGGACCCGAACAAACTGCCCCCCCATGAGCTGGCTCATGAGGTGTTGCAAGACCAGGCTATGGACCAAGCCCTCGACTGGCTGATCGCCTTGCAGTGCCCGCAAGCTGGGCAACAGGCCGAATTCGAAACCTGGCTGGCGAGCGACCCGGCCCACGTTGACGCCTTCGCCAAGGCCCAGGCCGCCTGGGGTGGCGCGCCGGTACACAGTGCCGCCGTCGCCCTGGCGGCGCCGCGCAAGCCGAGTGCCTGGCGGCGGATCAAACCCCATTGGAAGCCCTTGGCCACCGCCGCGGTGCTGCTGATCGGCCTGTTCAGCTTCAGCAACCTGCCGGTGCGCCTGCAAGCCGACCACCTCACCGTGGTGGGCGAGCGCCAGCGCCTGCAACTGGACGATGGCGCCAAAGTCTTGCTCAACACCAACTCGGCGTTTTCCAGCAGCATCAAAGACCACCAGCGCATCGCCCGGCTGTATCAAGGCGAAGCGTTTTTCGAAATCATGCCCAACCACGGCTTGCCCCTGGAAATCGACGCCGGCCCGGTGCGCGCCAGCGTGCGTGACACCGACTTTGCCGTGCGCTACCTCAATGGCGAGGCGCAAGTGCAGGTGCAGCGCGGCAACGTGGACTTGAGCAACACCTTCGACGACGCCCGTGTGCGCCTGAGTGCTGGAGAAAGTATCCGCGTCGGCCCCAAAGGCTTCAGCCCACCCGCCAAGCTGGATGCCAACAAGGACCTGGCCTGGGTGCAAGGCCGACTGATCTTCGAGAACTGCCCGATGAGCGAAGTGCTCGCCGAGTTGCGTCGCTATTACCCGGGCTGGATCGTCAACACCAACGATCAACTCGCAAGCACAGCCGTCACCGGCAACTACCGCCTCGACCAGCCGCTGGACGTGGTGCGCTCCCTGGCCCACATCACCTCGGCCAAGCTCACCGAATACCCCGCTTTGGTGATCCTGAACTAAATGAGAATTATTTTTACTCGATAACCGCCGACGGTACGTCTCGTCTTAGCCAATGCAACTGATTCCTATTTGTTCAGTTCGCAACTAAAAAGATTCGTACCCCGGAGCGCTCTCGATGTCCTCTTGTTTCAACCGCCGGTCTCCTTTGCCCGTCCTGTCCTTGCTGACCGCTGCCATCCTGCTCGCGGGGGCGCCGGTGATGAGCGCCAGCGCCGCTGAACCTGCGTCGCGCAGCCATGGCAACTACAACTTCAGCATCGAACAGCAGCCGCTGGTCTCGGCACTTAACGCCTTTACTACCGTGACCGGCTGGCAAGTCGGCCTGCCGGCAGAGCTGGGCCAGGGTGTGTCGTCCCCTGGCGTACGTGGCCCGCTGTCGCCGGAAAAAGCCCTGGACCAGCTGTTGGTGGGGACCAACCTGAGCTACCGCAAAATGGGCAGCAACAGCATCGTCCTGGAAAAGCGCGCCGCCGGCAGCACCCTCAACCTGCAACAGGTGACCATCAGCGCCACCCGTCATGAACAGGATGTCACCAGCGTACCGAGCACCGTCAGCGTGCACGATCGCCAGGAACTGGACCGCCTCAACGCGGGCAACAGCCGCGACTTGGTGCGCTACGAGCCCGGTGTTTCCGTGGGCGGTGCCGGCACGCGCTCCGGTAATGCCGGGTTCAATATCCGTGGCATCGACGGCGACCGCATCCTCACCCAGGTCGATGGCGTCGAAGTGCCCGACCACTTCTCCAATGGCCCCTATGCGCAAACCCGCCGCAACTACGTCGATCCGGAAATCGTCAAGCGCGTCGAGATCCTGCGCGGCCCGGCCTCGGCCCTTTACGGCAGCAGCGCCATCGGCGGCGCCGTAAGCTACTTCACCCTCGACCCCGACGACATCATCAAGCCCGGCCAGGACGTGGACGCCCGCCTGAAAACCGGCTACAGCTCCGCCGACGAAAGCTGGCTGACCTCCGGCACCATCGCCGGTCGCGTGCAGGACTTCGACGGCTTGCTGCACCTGAGCCAGCGCAACGGCCACGAGACCGAAACCTACGACGGCAACAACGTCACCGGCCTGAACCGCACCGGCGCCAACCCGGAAGACGCACGCACCACCAACGTGCTGGCCAAGCTGGGCTGGAACTATGGCGATGACAACCGCCTGGGCTTCACCTACGAGAAGTACAAGGACGACCGCGACACCAACCAGAAAAGCGCCGTGGGCGGCCCGTACAACACCGGGTTCAACAGCAACCTGTACCGCGCTCGCTCGGGCAACGACACCATCACCCGCGAACGCTTTGGCCTGGAAAACAGCATCGCTGTCGACACGTTGTTTGCCGACCGCATCAAGACCAGCCTCAACTACCAGATCGGCAAGACCGACCAGACCACGGTCGAACACTACGTGTCGGGGGCGCGTAACCTGCAGCGCAATCGGCAGACGCTCTATGAGGAAAAACAATGGGTGCTCGACGCCCAACTGGACAAGGCGTTTGCCATCGGTGAGACCGATCACCTGGTGACCTATGGCGCCACGATCAAACAAGCCAAAGTCACTGGTTCACGCACCGGCAGCGCAACGTGCCTGACCGTCAGCGCCAACTGCCCGACTATTGGCGGCCCAAGCACCTTGGCCTCGGACAAAGTCGTACCGTCCAGCGACTTCCCGGACCCGACCATCAACACCTACGCGCTGTTCGCCCAGGACCAGATCAGCTGGGGCGACTGGACCTTCCTGCCCAGCGTTCGCTATGACTACACCCAGCTCAAGCCCAAGCTGACCGAAGACTTCCTCAACGCCACCGACCCGAACCGGATCTACCCGCACGACGACAGCCCCAAGACCTGGCATCGCGTCTCGCCGAAATTCGGCCTGACTTACGCCCTGACTGACCAT
The DNA here is from genome assembly GCF_050432925.1 of Pseudomonas sp. 18175. Taxonomy (NCBI): domain Bacteria; kingdom Pseudomonadati; phylum Pseudomonadota; class Gammaproteobacteria; order Pseudomonadales; family Pseudomonadaceae; genus Pseudomonas; species Pseudomonas sp. 18175. The sequence goes on from NZ_JBKFTO010000007.1 coordinate 169,444, forward strand.
TACACCTGGTTCGGCCAATACGCCGAAGGCTTCCGCACCCCGTCGGCCAAATCGCTGTATGGACGCTTTGAAAACCTACAGGAAGGCTACGTGGTGGAGCCCAATTCGGACCTCAAGCCTGAGAGCAGCAAAAGCTTTGAAACCGGGCTGCGCGGTAACTTTGAGTCGGGCAACTTCGACGTGGCGGTGTTCTATAACAAGTACGACAACTTCATTAACGAAGATGCCGTGCAGTTATCGCCCACCAGCGCCGTGTACAAGGCCACCAATATCAAGCGCGCCACCATTCAGGGCGTGGAGGCCAAAGGCCGTTTGAACCTCGACGCCTTCGGTGCCCCACAGGGCCTGTATACCCAGGGCTCGGTGGCCTATGCCTATGGCCGTAATGATGACAATGGTGAACCGCTCAACAGCGTCAACCCGCTCAAGGGCGTGTTTGGCCTGGGTTATGAACAGGAAAGCTACGGCGCGCTAGTCAGTTGGACGCTGGTCAAGAAGCAAAACCGTGTCGACAGCGCCACCTTCTTCTCCCCAGACGGTGACACCACCAAGGCACCGTTCAAGACCCCAGGCTTTGGCATCGTCGACCTGACCGGGTTCTACAAGGTCACCAACGATGTGACCATCAACGGCGGCGTCTACAACCTCACCGACAAGAAGTACTGGAACTGGGACGATGTACGCAGCTTCGACAGCATCGGTGAAGCCGGCGTGACCGCTCCTGCCAACATCGACCGCCTGACCCAGCCGGGTCGCAACTTTGCGATCAACGTGATCTGGGACATCTGATAGCGCCCGCCTCACCCCGTCGATTTTTTATCGACGGGGTGAGGATTTTTTACTGTGCTGCGTCTTCTTGTTCGTCTAGTTGATAACAGCTCTCTTTAGAGCAAAAAGGCGCTCCCCTTCTCAAGGACTTTTTTCATGACTGCATCTCCCACCGCAGAACGCCCAAGCCTGCGCTCCCAGCGCCTGAACCAGATCACCAACGAGCCCCACACCAAGCTCGACGCACTGGTCAAGGCCCACGCTCCATTTGAGACCCAGGCCAACTTTGCCCGTTTCGTGGTGGCGCAATACCTGTTCCAGTCGGAGCTGGTGGCCCTGTACAACGATGCCGAATTGACCAAGATCGTCCCGGACCTGGCCGCACGTTGCCGCGCCGAAGCTGCCAAGCTCGACCTGGCCGACCTGGACACCGAAGTGCCAGCCCCCGTGGCAGGTGCCGTGACAAACCCCAGCAAAGCCGAAGCCCTGGGCTGGCTGTTTGTCTCCGAAGGTTCCAAGCTGGGCGCCGCGTTCCTGATCAAACGTGCCGTAGGCCTGGGCCTGAGTGAAACCTTCGGTGCCCGTCACTTGGGCGAACCGGCCGGTGGTCGTGCCGAAGGTTGGAAGAGCTTTACCCGTACCCTTGATGGGCTGGAGTTCAGCGCCGAGGAAGAGGCTGGCGTGGAAAAAGGTGCGGTCGATGCGTTTGTGCGCTTCACCGTACTGCTGGAACAGGCGTACGCTAGCGCCCCTGAACTGGCCTAAGCCTTGATTGGAATGCGATAAAAAATGTGGGAGCGGGCTTGTGTGGCGAGGGAGCTTGCTCCCGCTGGGGTGCGGCCCCCAAAAGCCGGCGACTGCTACGCAGTCGAACGGGAGCAAGCTCCCTCGCCACAGCAAGCCCGCTCCCACACTTGGATCTCATTTCAAGCTGATTTTCTGTGATACCCCTACCCATGACCGGCAAACCCCAATCCTCCTCCAAAATCGCCCAGATCCTCTTCGGCCTGCTGGCCTACGTCAGCCTGGGCATCGGGCTGGTGGCGATTGTGATACCGGGTTTGCCTACCACCGAATTCATCTTGCTGGCCGCCTGGGCCGCCACCAAAAGCTCGCCGCGCCTCAGTGCCTGGCTGGAAAACCATCGGCTGTTCGGGCCGATCCTGTCCAATTGGCGCAATGGCAAGATCATCGCCCGCCGCGCCAAGGTCAGCGCCACCGTGAGCATGTTGCTGTGCGCGATCCTGATGTTGGTGATGCTCGACCACGGCTGGCCGATCTACCTGGCCATTGCCGGGATGGGCCTGGGCAACCTGTGGATCTGGTCACGCCCGGAACGGCTTGCAGCCCCCGTATAACGGCGCATGTAGTCTTTTTCCTACCGCTCATCGCCTCCTCCTCATGAAACATCCCCGTACGCCGATGTTCCGGACATAGCGCCGAATGGACTTGGCTCGCCCTGCGTGTCTATCAACAAGTCCATTCGCGAGTGAACCTATGTTCAACACCCTCTCCATCCGCCTGAAAATCGTACTGCTGTCCGGCCTTTGCCTGCTGGGGGTGATCGCGCTGGTGGTCGGCGTGAATCTCTACGAGACCGACCAGAACAGTCACATGGTCAGCGACTCAAGCTCGCGAATGCTCACGCACAGCGTGCAGGACCTGCTGCAGGCCAAGGCAGCCGAACAAGCAGTGCAGCTGCAAAAGACCTTCGGCGAAAACCTGCAGGCGGTCACCGCCTTGGCTGATCAAGTCAAAGACCTGCGCAACCTCGCCACCCAGCGCGGCCTTGAACCTGGCGCGCTGCGCGAAGCACTCAACCAAAGCGTAAAGACCGCGTTTGAACGCAACAGCAAGGCGCTGGGTATCTGGCTGTCGTTCGAACCCAACGGCCTGGACGGTAAGGACAGCGAGTTCATCGACGACAAGGCTCGCGTTTCCAACGAAAAAGGCCGCTTCTCCAGCTACTGGAGCCGTGCCGGCGGCTCAGGCCTGAATACGATCATGGTCGAGGAAGACCTGACCAAGACCACCCTCAACCTCAGCGGCACGCCCTACAACATCTGGTACACCTGCCCACGGGACACCCGCACCGTGTGCCTGCTGGACCCGTATGCCGACGAAGTGGCCGGCAAATCGATGCTGATGACCACCATTTCCCTGCCGTTGATCGTCGATGGCAAGGTCATTGGCGTAGTCGGTATCGATATCGCCCTCAACACCCTGCAAGCCACCACGGACGTCGCGCAAAAAGAGCTGTTCGACAGCGCCGCCCACCTGGAAATCATTTCCAGCACCGGCCTGATTGCGGCCTACAGCGGCGAGCCCGGCCGCGTCGGCAAGAACCTGATCGACACCATCGGCGCCGAAGGCAAGGAAATCGTGCAACTGCTGGCCAGTGACACCCGCATGATCCGCGAACAGGACGACACCATCCGTGCCGTATACCCGGTCAAGCCCATCAGCGACGCCAAATCCTGGGGCGTGGTGATCAAACTGCCCAAGCAGGTGATGCTGGCCGACACCCTCAAACTGCAAACCCTGCTCGACGACGCCCAAGACGAAGGCACCCTCAAAGCCTTGTTGGTCGGCGCCGTCGCCGGTCTGCTTGGCTTGTTGCTGATCTGGCTGACCGCCACCGGCGTGACCCGCCCGATCAACAGCGTAGCCGCCATGCTCAAAGACATTGCCAGCGGCGACGGCGACCTGACCCAACGCCTCACCTACGCCAAGAAAGACGAACTGGGCGAACTGGTGAACTGGTTCAACCGCTTCCTCGACAAGCTGCAACCGACCATCGCCCAGATCAAGCAAAGCATCACGGAAGCCCGCGGCACCGCCGACCAATCCTCGGCCATCGCTCGCCAGACCAGCGAAGGCATGCAGGTGCAGTTCCGCGAAATCGACCAGGTGGCCACCGCCTCCAATGAAATGAGCGCCACGGCCCACGACGTGGCCAACAGCGCGTCGAACGCCGCCAGTGCAGCGCGTGGCGCCGATCAGTCGGCGCGTGAAGGCATGTCGATCATCGAACAGAGCACCCGCGATATCACCACCCTCGCCGAAGAAGTCAGCAAGGCCGTGGGTGAAGTCGAGGCGCTGGCGGTGAACAGCGAGCAGATCGGCTCGGTGCTGGAAGTGATCCGCAGCATTGCCGAGCAAACCAACCTGCTGGCCCTCAACGCCGCGATCGAAGCGGCACGCGCCGGCGAAAGCGGACGAGGCTTTGCGGTGGTGGCCGACGAAGTGCGCAACCTGGCCAAGCGTACCCAGGATTCGGTGGAAGAAATTCGCCATGTGATCGAACGTATCCAGAGCGGCACCCGGGGCGTGGTGGCCACCATGCATTCGAGCCAGAGCCAGGCCCAGAGCAATGCCGGGCAGATCCATCAAGCGGCGCAGGCGTTGGGCAAAATCAGCGATGCGGTGACCGTGATCAGCGACATGAACCTGCAAATCGCCAGCGCCGCCGAACAGCAGAGCGCCGTGGCCGAAGAGGTCAACCGCAACGTTTCGGCGATCCGCACTGTGACCGAGACCCTCACCGGCCAAGCGACCGAGTCGGCGGCCATCAGTAGCCAGCTCAATGCATTGGCCAGCCAGCAGATGAAGTTGATGGATCAGTTTCGGGTCTGAACCATGGCCCTGAAACCTATGGAGATCCCCTGTGGGAGCGGGCTTGCTCGCGAATGCGGTGTATCAGTGCCAGATTTGCTGCCTGACACTCCGCCTTCGCGAGCAAGCCCGCTCCCACATTTAGATCACTGTTGGCTTAAAGCCCGGTCCAGGCGCTGACTGCCGGTTCTTCCTTCGCCGCCGTACGCGGCGGATTCTGCGGCGTACCCAGGTACAGGAAGCCAATCACCTCCTCATCCGCCGTCAACCCCAACCCCTTGGCGACATGAGCCGAGTACGACAACTCACCGGTGCGCCACACCGCACCGATCCCCTGAGCGTAAGCCGCCAGCAAAATACCGTGGGCCGCACAACCCGCCGCCAGCAATTGTTCGGATTTGGGCACCTTGAAGTGTTCCTGCAAGCGCGCAATCACCACCACCACCAACGGCGCGCGCAATGGGCCGTTCTGGGCCTTGTCGATCACTGCTTGCGGGGCATCGGCGTCTTGCAGGCGTGCAGCTTCGGCCAACAGCGTGCCCATTTGCTCGCGGGCAGCACCTTCCACGGTAAGGAAACGCCACGGGCGCAACTGGCCGTGGTCCGGCGCACGCATGGCGGCGGCGAACAGCACGTCGCGCTGCTCCTGGGTCGGTGCCGGTTCCAGCAAACGCGGCACGGAAACACGGTTGAGCAAAGCGTCGAGAGCCTGCATTGGCCACCTCCAGAAAAAAATGTGCGGTCATTCTAGCGGGAATGCAGCGCCACCCACCAAACGATAATTGCTCTTATTCATTCGGCCATGCCCTGTTAGACTTTGCGACCTTATTTTCCCCAGTCGTTCAGGAAACTCGATGTTCCGTTCGTTCTTTCGCCTGTGCGCAGCATTGCTGGCCTTAAGCCTGGCAGCCTGCGATGACGCCCCTCGCTTCACCAAGGCCGAGCCGGGTGAAGCGCGGGCTGGCGGCGCTGCGACGGTGAACAAGCGCGACCAGAACGCGTTCTCCCTGCCCTCGGCCAACCTGTCGCCCACACGCCGCCTGGATTTCAGCGTCGGTAACAGCTTCTTTCGCAGCCCCTGGGTGATCGCGCCGTCCACCACCACGGCCCGTGATGGCCTGGGACCGCTGTTCAACACCAATGCCTGCCAGAACTGCCATATCAAGGATGGTCGCGGGCATCCGCCGCTGCCTGACGCGGCCAACGCGGTATCCATGCTGGTACGCCTGTCGATTCCCGATGCGCCTGAGTATGCCAAGGCCATTGAACACATAGGCGTAGTGCCCGAGCCGGTCTACGGCGGGCAACTCCAGGACATGGCAGTGCCCGGCGTACTGCCCGAAGGCAAGGTGCGAGTCGACTACACAGCGGTCAACGTGACGTTCAAGGACGGCAGCGTGGTGGAACTGCGCAAGCCGGACCTGCAAATCACCCAGCTCGGTTATGGCCCGATGCATCCGGATACACTTTTTTCAGCGCGCATCGCCCCACCGATGATTGGCCTCGGCCTGCTGGAAGCCATCAGTGATGCCGATATCCTGCGCAACACCGACTCCAAGACCGCCGACAAAGAAGCCCTCCCTGGCCGCGCCAATTGGGTCTGGGATGACGCCCAGCACAAAACCGTTCTCGGGCGTTTTGGCTGGAAAGCCGGGCAACCCAACCTCAATCAACAAAATGTTCACGCGTTTTCTGGTGATATGGGCCTCACCACTTCCCTGAGACCCTTCGATGACTGCACCGACGCCCAAGTGGCCTGCAAACAGGCGCCCAATGGCAATGGCCAGGAGGGCGAGCAGGAGGTCAGCGATAACATCCTGCGCCTGGTGCTGTTTTACACCCGCAACCTCGCCGTTCCTGCACGCCGTGGCGTCAACACGCCGCAGGTGCTCGCGGGTAAAAACCTGTTCTATCAAGCCGGTTGCCAGGGTTGCCACAAGCCATCATTCACCACGGCCGCCAACGCAGCCGAACCTGAACTGGCCAATCAGGTGATCCGCCCCTACAGCGACCTGCTGCTGCACGACATGGGCGAAGGCCTGGCCGACAACCGCAGTGAATTCAAGGCCGGTGGCCGCGACTGGCGCACCGCGCCGTTGTGGGGCATTGGCCTGACGCAAACCGTGAGTGGCCACACCCAGTTCTTGCATGATGGCCGCGCCCGCAACCTGCTGGAAGCCGTGCTGTGGCACGGCGGTGAAGCACAAGCGGCGCAGCAGCATGTGTTGTCCTTTAATGCCGAACAACGCGCTGCGTTGCTGGCGTTCCTGAATTCTTTATAAGCTGTGCCCCAATTACAGAAGGGAGCTCTACATGTTCCGTCCCAAGTTGTTGTTCACCAGCCTTGCCGCCCTCGCCCTGGGCGCCTGCTCGCCGCAAGACCCGCAAGCCGTGACCTCGGCGGCCATCGCCAAGCAAGTGATCCTGCCGACCTACAGCCGCTGGGTCGAAGCTGACCGCCAACTGGCCGTCAGCGCCCTGGCCTACTGCCAGGGCAAGGAAAGCCTGGAGACCGCCCGCGCCGATTTCCTGCACGCGCAAAAAGCCTGGGCCGAGTTGCAACCGCTGCTGATCGGCCCGCTGGCCGAGGGCAACCGTTCGTGGCAAGTGCAGTTCTGGCCGGACAAAAAGAACCTGGTGGGTCGCCAGGTTGAACAGTTGGTGACCGCACAGCCGCAGATCGATGGCGCCGCGTTGGCCAAATCGAGCGTGGTGGTGCAGGGTCTTTCGGCCTACGAATACATCCTCTACGACGCCAAGACCGACGTTGCCGACGAAGCTCAAAAAGCCCGTTACTGCCCGCTGCTGGTGGCCATTGGCGAACGCCAGAAGGCCCTGGCCGAAGAGATCCTGGCCAGTTGGAACAGTACCGACGGCATGCTGGCGCAGATGACCAAATTTCCGAACCAGCGCTACGCCGATTCCCACGAAGCCATCGCCGATCTACTGCGCGTGCAGGTGACCGCACTGGACACCTTGAAGAAGAAGCTCGGCACACCTATGGGCCGCCAGACCAAGGGCATCCCGCAGCCGTTCCAGGCCGATGCCTGGCGCAGCCAGTCGTCCCTGCAAAGCCTGGAGGCCAGCCTGGCTGCCGCCCAGACCGTGTGGGTCGGTGTCGACAACAAAGGCCTGCGCGGCTTGCTGCCATCCGATCAAAAGCCATTGGCCGACAAGATCGATGCCGCCTATACCGCGTCCCTGAAACTGTTCGCCAGCAACCAGCGCACCCTCAATGAACTGCTGGGCGACGACACTGGGCGCCAGCAACTCAACGATATCTACGACAGCCTCAACGTCGTCCACCGCCTGCACGAAGGCGAGCTGGCCAAGGCGCTGGGCATCCAACTGGGCTTTAACGCCAACGACGGTGACTGATGATGCTCAGGCGACAGGCTTTGGCGGTTGGCAGCCTGCTGCTCAGCGCAATCACGCTGGGTGGCTGGACGCTATTCAAAGGCAAGGACAAGGGCCCGCTGCTGCTCTCGGCCCGCGATGATGCCGACGGCAAGCACTACGCCGTGGGCTTTCGACTGGACGGCAAGCAAGTGTTTGCCACCCAGGTCGGCCAGCGCTGCCACGACATCATCAACCACCCGACACTGCCGATTGCACTGTTCGTCGCCCGTAGGCCAGGCACCGAAAGTTACCTGATCGACCTGCGTGATGGCGCGCTGCTGCAAACCATCACGTCCAAGGCCAATCGCCACTTCTATGGCCATGCCGTGATCCACAAAAGTGGTGACTGGCTGTATGCCACCGAAAATGACACCACCGACCCCGGCCGTGGCCTGCTCGGCGTGTACAAGTTCGAAGGCGAGCGACTGGTGCACACCGGCGAGATTTCCACCCATGGCATCGGCCCACACCAGGTGTCGTGGATGCCCGACGGCGAAACCCTGGTGGTGGCCAACGGCGGCATTCGCACCGAGGCCGAAAGCCGCGTGGAGATGAACCTCAACGCCATGGAGCCAAGCCTGGTGCTGATGCACCGCGACGGCACGCTGATCAGCAAGGAAACCCTGAGCCAGCAGATGAACAGCGTGCGCCATATGGGGATCGCCAGCGATGGCACCATCCTCACCGGGCAGCAGTTCATGGGGCCGTCCCAGGAACGTTCCGAGTTGTTGGCGATCAAGCGACCTGGCCAGCCGTTCGCGGCGTTCCCGGTGGCGGACGAGCAGTTGCAGGCGATGGGGCACTACACCGCCAGCGTCGCAGTGCACAGCGAATTACGCCTGGTGGCACTCACCGCACCGCGTGGCAACCGCTTCTTTATCTGGGACATGGACAGCGGCGAACTACGCCTGGACGGGCCCCTGCCGGACTGTGCCGGCGTTGGCGCTGTGGCCGACGGGTTTGTAGTGACCTCGGGTCAGGGCCGCTGCCGCTTCTACGATTGCCGCCAGAAACCGTTGGTCGCCAAGCCGTTGGAATTGCCAGCTGGGCTCTGGGACAACCACCTGCATCTGATCTGAAACCCAGTGGTGTGAAGTCGCTCCCATTACGGCCAATGAGAGCACTTGACGCCATTTTCCCTACAAGCCTTACGGCAACCGTCCGGCTCCTGCAGATCACTCTTCCCACACCACCCTGCGCCTTCTCGCCTTATCGAGCGCCTCTCCCTTCGTGACAATTGCCGCCCCTTCGCCAACTGTTACCCAAGGAGTCCTCTATGCCTGGCCGCCGTATGGTCGCGATGCTTGTCATCGTCCTCAGCACGGTGTCCCTGCTGGCGGGGTACAAAGCCTTCTGGATCAAACAGCAACTGCACATACTGCACGCGCCCAAGCCGCCGGTCAGCGTGGCAGTGGCCGCGGTGATCGAGCAACCCTGGCAGCATCAAATGCCGGCGGCAGGCACCTTGAAGGCGCTCCAGGGAATCGATCTGAGTATCGAAGTACCCGGCGTCGTCACCCACGTGCAATTCGACTCAGGCCAAACGGTCACCGCTGGGCAACCCTTGTTGCAGTTGGATAACCAATTGGAACAGGCGCAGCTGGATATTGCCCTGGCCAATCTCGGCCTGGCCCGCCAGGACTTTGAACGGGGCAAGCAACTGGTGCAGATCCAGGCGATCTCCAAAAGCGAATTCGACCGGCTCTCCTCAGAACTCGATCGGCACAAGGCGCTGGTCAAGCAATCCACCGTGGCACTGGCCAAAAAGCACCTGACCGCGCCATTCAGCGGCACGATAGGCATTCGCCAGGTCGACGTCGGCGACTACCTGCAAAGTACCGCCGTCGTCGCCAGCCTTCAGGACACCAGCAGTCTGTACGTCGACTTTCATGTGCCGGAACAGGCCGTCCAACTGATCGAAATCGGCCAATCGATACAGGTGACCGTTTCCGCCCGGCCGGGGCAACATACCGTTGCCACGGTCAGCGCCATCAACCCCATCGTCGACGACAACACACGTAACGTCAGGGTACGGGCAACATTGCCCAACCCGCATAACCGCCTGTTGCCGGGCATGTTCGCCAGCTTGCAGGTGCAATTGGCTGCACCGGTCCCCCAGGTCGTGATTCCGGAGGGCTCCATCACCTACAGCCCCTATGGTCAGTATGTGTATGTGGTGTCACAGCACAAAAAAGCCGCCGGGAACATCGCCGAACAGCGCCAGGTCAAGACGGGTGAACGGCGCGATGGCCAAGTCATCATTCTTGAGGGGTTGACCCCAGGTGAACAGGTGGTGACAGCGGGACAGCAAAAGCTTGAACAAGGCACCCCCATCCGCGTCACTGCGGACGCCGTCTCCGGCAACCGGGTTGGCGCGCCATGAAATTTACCGACCTGTTTATTCGTCGCCCTGTACTCGCCGTGGTGGTCAGTCTGTTGATGCTTTTGCTGGGGTTGCAGGCGTACCAGCAGTTATCGTTGCGCCAATACCCGCAGATGAACAATGCGCTGATCACGGTGACCACCGTGTACCCCGGGGCCAACGCTGAGACCTTGCAAAGCCTGGTGACCCAGCCGCTGCAAAAAAAACTCGCGAGCGCCGAAGGCATCGACTACATGAAGTCGGCGAGCCGGCAAAACGTGTCGGTGATCTCGATTTATGGCCGCAGCGGTGCCGACAGTGATCGGTTGTTTAGCGAACTGCTGGCCAAGGTCAACGAAGCTCGCAACCAACTGCCCAAGGAAGCACAAGACCCGGTTTTGAACAAAGTGGCAGCTGAAGCCACTGCGCTGATGTACCTGAGTTTTTCCAGCAATACGATGAACAGTGCGCACGTCACCGACTACCTGCAAAGGGTGATTCAACCCCAACTGGCGACATTGCCTGGCATGGCCGAAGCCGACATCATCGGTAACCAGACCCTCGCCATGCGCCTGTGGCTGGACCCCATCAAGCTCGCCGGCTTCGGTTTGAGTGCCAGCGATATCAGCCAGGCCGTCAGTGGCTACAACGTGCAGTCGACAGCCGGCGAGGTCACCGGCGATTACGTGGTGACCAGCATCAGCGCAAACACCCTGCTGCGCTCGGCCGAAGACTTCAAGGCAATCACCCTGAAAAGCGCCGATGACAGCCAGGTTCGCCTCGGCGACGTCGCACGCGTGGAAATGGGCACCGAAAACTCTGACAGCTTCAGTTCCTTCAATGGCATCCCTGCCACCTATATCAGCATCAAACCGACGCCAGACGCCAACCCACTGGAGTTGGGCGAGCAGGTGCGCAACCTCATGCAGAACATGCAATCAAAACTGCCGCCCGGACTTGAGGCCACCATCGCCTTTGACTCCACGCAATTTATTCAAGCCTCGCTGGATGAAGTGCTGATCACCTTGCTAGAAGCCGTGCTGATCGTCGTGGTGGTGGTGTTTGTGTTCCTCGGCGCGCTGCGCTCGGTGATCATTCCGGTTATCACAATCCCGTTGTCACTGATCGGGGTGATGTTTTTTATGCAATTGATGGGTTACTCCATCAACGTACTGACACTGCTGGCCATGGTGCTGGCCATCGGCCTGGTGGTGGACGACGCCATTGTGGTGATGGAAAACGTTTACAGGCATATCGAGAAAGGTTGGTCCCCCCTCGAAGCCGCCATCATCGGCGCACGGGAGGTGTGTGGCCCGGTCGTTGCCATGACGATCACGCTCGCAGCGGTCTACGCGCCCATTGGTTTTTTGCAGGGGCTGACCGGCGCATTGTTCAAGGAGTTTGCCTTGACGCTCGCGGGGGCCGTGGTGATTTCAGGCATCGTCGCACTGACCCTGTCGCCGATAATGTGTGGGTTGTTGTTACGCCCCGCGGCGTCTGATCGGGGAATGCCGGCAGCACTGGATCGCCTGTTCGAACGCCTGAAGCAGCGTTACCTGCGAGTACTGCAGGCAGTACTTGATTCGCCGAGCGTGGTGATGGTGTTCGCGCTGATTGTTTTGTTGCTGATTCCGGCAATGCTGACGTTTACGACCACACAACTGGCGCCGGTGGAGGACAAGGGCGTGGTTTTCATGCAAACCCACGCACCACAAGCTGCCAATCTTGCGTATCTGAACGCCCATACAAAAGACTTTGTCGCGCTGTTTGAAACGCTTGCGGAGTACCAGGCCTCCTTTCAGATCAATGGCTTTAATGGCGTGCAGTCCGGCATCGGTGGCTTCCTGCTCAAGCCCTGGGCGGAACGCGAGCGCACGCAGATGCAGGTCTTGGCGCAGTTGCGCGAGAAACTCGACAGCGTGCCCGGCCTCAAGGTGCTGGCATTCAACCTGCCCGCGTTGCCGGGAACGGGTGAAGGCTTACCCTTTGGCTTTGTGATCAGCACGCCTGGCGATCATCAATCGCTGCTCAGCGTCGCCGAGCGGGTCAAACAGCGCGCCGTCGACTCTGGCAAGTTCGCCTACCTCGACATGGACCTGGCCTTCGACCGGCCGGAGATCGTGATCGACATCGACCGCAACAAAGCTGCGCAGATGGGCGTATCGATGCAAGATCTCGGGCTGACCTTGTCGACGCTGCTGGCTGAAACTGAGATCAACCGCTTCAACCTTGAGGGCCGCCCTTACAGAGTGATTGCCCAGGTCGAACAAGCCTTCAGAAATACCCCTGACTGGCTCAACCACTATTACGTCAAGAGCGCCAAAGGCCAGTTATTGCCGCTCTCGACGCTGATCACGGTATCCGAACAACAGGCCCGGCCGCGCCAACTCAATCAGTTCCAGCAAATGAACTCGGTGTTGATCTCAGGCTTCCCGCTCGTGGGGATGGGCGAGGCCATCGATACCCTGCACGCCATCGTGAAAGAGGAGGTGCCGCCCGGTTTCACCTTTGACTACAGCAATGCCAGCCGCCAATTCGTCCAGGAAGGCAATACGTTATGGGGCACGTTTGGCCTGGCACTGGCATTCATAGGCCTGGTACTTGCGGCGCAGTTCGAAAGCTTTCGCGACCCACTGGTGATATTGGTGAGCGTACCGCTATCGGTGTGCGGGGCTCTGATCGCGCTGTTCGTGGGGTGGTCGAGCCTGAATATCTATACACAGATCGGCCTGGTCACGCTGATCGGTCTGATCAGTAAACATGGGATTCTGATTGTCGAGTTTGCCAACCAACTACGCCGACAGCAGACCATGAGCATTCGCGAAGCCGCCGAGCAGGCAGCCGCGACGCGCCTACGGCCAATCCTGATGACCACGGTGGCCACCGTTCTGGGCGTCGTACCGTTGCTCCTGTCGACAGGCGCTGGCGCGGCCAGTCGATTTGATATTGGCCTGGTCATCGCCACGGGCATGACCGTTGGCACCCTGTTCACGCTGTTTGTAGTGCCTTGCTTCTACACCTTGCTGGCCAATCCCGGTGGGCTGCCAGGTTCGCCTGTGTTGCTACCGTTTTACCCCCCCTCATCGGGTGGTTTGGGGCATGTGAAAAGGCTTCCTCAAGCGCCATTACTGCTCAGTTATGCGCCACCGGGTGCCGACGAAGCCAGGTATCACCCCCATGCTGGCGGGATACAAGAGCTGTTCCATCTTCCGATCAATCCAGGTTTGTTCCAAACCCAGGTCGCGAATGAACGTCGCAATAGTGACCGCGGGCGTGCCGACGGTGTAATAACGCTTACTGTCGATGGGGACGTTGATGAGCAGACAGGATCAGGGGATTTGATATCGACATCCGCCATTGAGCCAGGTAACAGAAAGACCCACAGGTGGGCGCCCGACGGCAGCGCGGAACACCAGTAACCCTGCGGACAAAAAAAGGGCCTTGCATCGCAAGGCCCTTTTACGGGGGGTTGAATCGTTTCAACTCTGTGGCCTCATCCCTTGAGACATGCCAAACATGAACAGTAATAACTCATGATCAGGCTTGGCTGCGGTGCTCGCCTTGGCGACGCGCGGCAACAGGCATTGCGCGCCACCCTGCGTAGTACTGAGCACCTGTGTGCGAGGCTGTTCCCAGGCCGCCAGCGCCAAGGCTGCAACACCTAACGCCCCGACCAAGAACACACCTCGTGCTATTTCTAGCTTCATCTGGTTAAACCCTTGATAGCGCTGCCAAACGCCGTCTCGTAAAAGTAGCTGAGTTTTGCCCAGTCAGCGCTGTTCCACGACGAATGGCGGCGCAGTTGCAGCATGTCGTGGGAGGCGGCCCGATAAGCGGTCAAGCGCTGGCGGCACTTTTCGAAATCCAGCAAGGCCACTTCCACGTTGGCCGCATCGCCCTGCCCCGTCACCCGCACAAAAATGTGCTTGATGTACAGGCAGCCGTGCTGCCAGCGGCCCTTGTGCATACGGGCCAGGGTACCGGCCAACTCTTTGAGCACGCGTTCATGCACCAACTCGCCGTACTGTTCACGACCACCGGCTGCGTACCAGTTTTCGATTTCGTCGAAGCCCTCCAAGGCGGCCGTGACCAGCAATGCCTTCCATTGGTGCTGCGGGTCACGACGCGCCTCGCAAAAGACCATGTCCGGGACACGCACATCCAACAAGCGCAGGCCTTTGATGGCATCGCGCTCACGCAATACTGTGGGCCGACCAAACGGGTGCAGCCAACTGCGGTAGATATGACCGGTCTGGCGCTTGCTGTAGAGCAAGTTGCCATTGGCACTCATCACCCGCTGCACACCACTTTCACCACCCCGCCGACGGTTGGGTTCCTCGACCCACTCGCCCTGCTGGCGCCAGAAATAATCGAAGCGTTCTTCGGGAGCTACGTGACTGCCTGCTACGCACTCAACTGCCATCCTGTTACCTCTTTCGCAATACATACACTCGCCACATGGCGTAGAGCGGCATGAAGTCCAGGGATTCCTGAACGCGGAAACCGGCCTGCTCAAATTCGTCTTCAACAGTAGCAGCTGGTAACACAAATCGGTTTTGGTAACCTTCCTGCTCACCTTTCCTACGGCGTTGTCCTTCGAGGCGCTTACGTTTCCACGCCTTGAAATTGCCATCCACCCACAGCGAAAGGATCACGCTGTCGCGTGTAACACGTTGAAACTCACGCAGTATCGCCAGTCGATGAGCCGGATCACCGATGTGGTGCAGCAGGCGCATACAGAAAATGCTGTCGACCGAGTTGTCCGGCAGATCGATATCAAAGGCAGATGTCTGCAAGGGTCGTACCCGTTTCACCACATCGGCGGGCTGGGCGGCTGTTGCAACCTTCAACATCGAGGCCGAATTGTCGGCGCCGATGATCACGCGATTGGGCTTTTCCGCCAGCAACGGCCAGAAGCGTCCAGCCCCGCAGGGCAAGTCAAGCACCAGGCCGGGCTCACCGGCCATGGCCAGCGCGCCACGGGCCAATTGCTCGTCGCGTTTGTGGGACAACCGGCGGGCCAAGTTGTCCTTGTGCTTGAGCAAATATTCTTCGGCGTGCTGATCGTCGTACTTATCGGAAAATTCGAGCTTGATCGGGTTAGACATCAACGGATCTCCAGTTGCTGATGCATACAACCTTAAGCATCCGACTGTGATCACTAGGTCAACTCTTTGTGAAAAACTTGTCCTGTCCAATCCCATACATTTCAAGACTTTACAGACACATTCAGTATCATGGGGCCATCTTCGCCGAAAATCGACATGGCCCTAGCGCAGCTTAACGGCAAGCCAAGGCCTCAGGCGTTGACTTGGCTCAGCTCGACATGAAAGCGGCAGCCATTGGGTTCCATGGTGCTGAGGCTCACGCTCCAGCCCTGGTTCTCACAAATGCGCTGCACCAGCGACAGCCCAAGGCCCAAGCCGTCGCCGCGCTTCTCGGCACCCCGTACGAAGGGCTCGAACATGGCTTCGCGCTTTTCCTCAGGAATGCCGACGCCCGAGTCTTCCACCACAAAACCATTGGGTTCCAGGGTCAGCCGAATAAAACCCTGCTCGGTGTAATGCAGGGCGTTACGCAACAGGTTGCCCATCACCGCGTGCAGGAAGGTGGTGTTGTAGCGCGTATCCAGCGGGTTGCCCGGCTGGTAGATAAGTTCCAGGCCCTTGTGCTGGATAGGCTCGCGCCAGATGCCGAGTAAATCCTCAGCCACTTGGGTCAGGGTCACCCGAGGTGACATGGCGGCATCGTCATGCTGGGCACGGGCCAGCATCAGGAAGGTCTGCACCAGTTCGCGCATTTCTTCACAGGCACGGGCAATGCGTTCCACCTGGTTGCGCCCACGCTGATCGATGGCCGGGTTTTCCAGCAGCAATTCGCAGGAGCTAGCCAGGACCATCAACGGCGTGCGCAACTCATGGCTCACGTCGCTGGTAAACAGTTGTTCACGGGACAAGGCCTGGCGCAGCCGTCCCAAGGTGGCATCAAAGGCCACCGCCAGTTCGCCCACTTCATCGGCCGCGTAGTCTGGCGCCAAGGGTGGCGCAAGGCCGAGCAACTGGTCGCGATGACGTACCTGGCGCGCCAGGCGCACCACCGGTGCCATCACTTTGCGCGCCAATACCCATCCCAGGAACACCGCCAGTGCCAGGCTGAGCACAAAGCCCACCAACACCACGGCAAACAGCACGCGCTCGCGCTCTTCGAAATCGCTCTGGTCTTGCAGCAGTACATAGCGCCGACCATCCACCACTTCGACCATGGCGTGGTACGACAGCGCTTCGCGGAACACTTCATGAAAACCGGGCTCGAGGTGCCGCAGGTCCTTGGGCAGTTCGAAATCCCCGGGGCCGCCGCTGAAATAAAACAGCTGGTCCGGCTCGGGCCGGTGGCGCCAGTCCTCGACGGTGTCCATCAGCAACAAGCGTTGCAAGTCACCGCCCAGGCCCGCCGAGATCAGTTTCTCTTCCACCAGGTGCACGGTCGCGACAATGCCCATGGCGAAGGCGCCTGCCACCAACGCACTCATCAAGGCAAAGGCGATGATGATCCGCTGGGCAAGGCTTTGCTTAAACTCCATCACGACCCTCGGCCAAGCGATAACCCACGCCGTGTACCGTTTGCAGCAGCGGCTTGGCGAATGGCTTGTCGATCACCTGACGCAATTGGTGGACGTGGCTGCGCAGGCTGTCGCTGTCGGGGCAGTCATCGCCCCACAGGGCTTCTTCGAGGATCTCACGGCGCAGTACGTGGGGGCTTTTTTGCATCAGCACTGCCAGCAATTTAAGGCCGACCGGGTTGAGCTTGAGCAGGCGCCCTTCGCGGGTGACTTCGAGGGTGTCGAGGTCATAGCACAGGTCACCCACTTGCAGCGCACGGCGGCCGCCACCTTGGGCACGGCGCAGCACCGCTTCGATGCGGGCGGCCAGTTCCGACAGGGCAAAGGGTTTGAGCAGGTAGTCGTCGGCACCAGACTTGAAGCCCTGCAGCCGGTCATCCAATTGGTCGCGGGCGGTGAGCATGATCACCGGCGTGTCGCGGCGCGCGTCTTCGCGCAGGCGTTTGCACAGGGTGTAGCCGTCGATACCGGGCAGCATGATGTCGAGCACGATCAAGTCGTAATGCTCGGTGGCAGCCAGGTGCAGGCCCGACAAACCGTCCTGCGCACAGTCCACGGTATAGCCTTTTAGCCCCAGGTAGTCGGCCAGGTTGGCCAGAATATCGCGGTTGTCTTCAACCAATAAAATTCGCATGGGCAGTGTCTCCGTACGCGGTAACGGCCGTGTTGGCTCGCGCAGCTTAAGGCCAAGCGGGGCTCAGGGATAGACCTGGAAGCCACGCCGATAAAGGTTTTCAACCGATAATTTAGTTGAACGAGATTTTCACTATAGCTTCACAAACTGACTACAGTGTCAGGGCGAAGATCGCCGCCCATTGATATAAGGAAGTTAGACATGGGGTTTCTCAAGACAGCGCCTATGCGCTATTTGCTGTTGGTTACCGGTGCCTGGCTCCTGGTTTTCCTGCTCACCCGCAGCGTACTGCTCATTACCCACTTGGACGAAGTCGGCGGCAACGTGCTGCCGGTGTTTGGCGTGGGCTTGCTCTACGACCTGGGCTTTTTGGCCTATGCCGCCCTGCCCTTGGGCCTATACCTGCTGCTGTGCCCGCCCGCACTATGGCGACGCCGTGGCCACCGTTGGTTCCTGCAAGCGGTGCTGACCGTCAGCCTGTTCGCCATGCTGTTTACCTCGGTGGCCGAATGGCTGTTCTGGGATGAATTCGGCGTGCGCTTCAACTTCATCGCCGTCGATTACTTGGTGTATTCCGATGAAGTGCTGAACAACCTGCTGGAGTCCTACCCGATCGGCAAGCTCCTCAGTTTGCTGGCGATGCTGGCCATTGTGCTGAGCCTGGCCCTGCGCAAGGCGTTCAATGCCGCGCTGAACGCACCGCTACCGCCCCTGCGGGGTCGCTTGGTGAATGCCTTGGGGCTGCTGGTGGTCGCTGGCCTCAGCTTGCAGTTGATCAGCCAGGACAGCCCTCGCACACAAGGCGGCAATGCCTACATGAACGAACTGGCCAGCAATGGTCCGTATCAATTTTTCGCGGCGTTCCGTAACAACGAACTGGACTACGCCCAGTTCTATAAAAGCTTGCCAACGGACGTTGTCGCTAAACAACTGCGTGCCGAACTCAGCGAGCCGAATGCGCGCTTTATCGGCAAGGACCCGCTGGATATCCGCCGCGCCATCGACAACCCCGGCACCTTGCGCAAACCCAACATCGTGCTGGTGACCATCGAAAGCTTCAGCGCCAAGTACATGGGCAGTAACGGCGATGGGCGCAACCTCACGCCCAACCTGGATGCACTGCGCAAACAAAGCCTGTACTTCAATAATTTCTACGCCACCGGCACCCGCACAGATCGCGGCCTGGAGGCCATTACCCTGGCGATTCCTCCGACGCCTGGGCGTTCGATCGTCAAACGCATCGGTCGCGAAAGCGGTTTCGCCAGCCTGGGCCAACAGCTCAGTGCCATCGGCTATGACAGTGTGTTTGTCTACGGCGGGCGCGGCTACTTCGACAACATGAATGCGTTCTTCAGTGGCAACGGTTACCGGGTTGTCGACCAGAGCAGCGTGGCAGAATCCGACATCTCCTTCAAAA
Organism: Pseudomonas sp. 18175; assembly: GCF_050432925.1. NCBI lineage: Bacteria > Pseudomonadati > Pseudomonadota > Gammaproteobacteria > Pseudomonadales > Pseudomonadaceae > Pseudomonas > Pseudomonas sp. 18175. Next base: position 188,258 of record NZ_JBKFTO010000007.1, read on the forward strand.
ATGCCTGGGGCATGGCTGACGAAGACCTCTACAAACAAACCCTGAAACTGGCGGATGCCGATTACGCCAAGCAGCAGCCGTTCCTGTTGCAACTGATGACCACCTCCAACCATCGCCCCTACACCTACCCGGACGGTCGCATCGATATCAAATCGGGCAACGGTCGCGACGGCGCGGTGAAATACACCGACCACGCCATCGGCGAATTCCTCACCGCTGCGCGCCAAAAGCCCTGGTTCGACAATACGATCTTTGTGTTCGTCGCCGACCACACCGCCGGCAGCGCGGGCAAGGAAGACTTGCCCATCACCAACTACCAGATTCCGCTGTTCATCTATGCACCCAAGCTGATCGACGCCCAGGAAACCGCGCAACTGGCCAGCCAGATTGATATCGCCCCCACCTTGCTGGGGTTGATCAACTTGAGCTACGAGTCGACCTTCTTTGGCCGTAACCTGCTGCAAGACAACCCACTGCCGCCTCGGGTAGTCGTGGGCAACTACCAGCATCTGGGTTTATTTGACGGTACAGACCTGGCCATCCTCAGCCCCCGCCTGGGATTGCGGCGCCACGATCAGGCACTGGGCGAGAGCCAGGAGTCGCGGGTGGGCAGTGATGATCCGTTGGTTCAACGGGCGATCACCTATTACCAGGCGGCCAGTTATGGGTTCAAACAGCAGTTGTTGAGTTGGAAGGCGCCGAAGGAGAGTACTCACCAATTGAGCGGACTCTAGCTCTGGTGCAGATCAAACTGTGGGAGTGGGCTTGCCCACGATGGCGGTGAGCCAGCCAGCATATGTATAAACTGACCCTCAGTCATCGGGGGCAAGCCCCCTCCTACAGGGGTTAGCGCCCACAAAAAAGCCCCGCCTACAGTGATGTAGGCGGGGCTTTTTCAGAGCGAGGGTAAGGCTGGCTTACATCATGCCGCCCATGCCACCCATGCCGCCCATGTCTGGCATACCGCCACCGCCAGCGCCTTCAGCCTTTGGCTTGTCAGCGATTGCAGCTTCGGTGGTCAGTACCAGGCCGCCGATGGAGGCTGCTGCTTGCAGCGCGGAACGGGTCACCTTGGTAGGGTCCAGGATGCCCATTTCGATCATGTCGCCGTAGACGCCAGTCGCAGCGTTGTAACCGTAGTTACCTTTGCCGTTCTTGACTTCGTTGACCACAACGCTTGGCTCGTCGCCGGAGTTGGCAGCGATCTGGCGCAGTGGCGCTTCAACAGCGCGACGCAGTACAGCGATACCGACGTTCTGGTCAGCGTTGTCGCCGGTCAGGTTGGTCAGGGCTTCCAGCGCGCGGATCAGCGCAACGCCACCGCCAGGTACCACGCCTTCTTCAACGGCCGCACGGGTTGCGTGCAGGGCGTCTTCAACGCGGGCTTTCTTTTCTTTCATTTCTACTTCGGAACCAGCGCCAACCTTGATCACTGCAACGCCGCCGGACAGCTTGGCCAGGCGCTCTTGCAGTTTTTCACGGTCGTAGTCGGACGAAGTCTCGGCAACCTGGGCACGGATCTGGGAGATACGCGCCTGGATGTCCTGCTCAACGCCAGCACCGTCAACGATGATGGTGTTTTCCTTGTTGACGGTCACGCGCTTGGCGCTACCCAGGTTTTCGATGGTGGCGCTTTCCAGGCTCAGGCCGATCTCTTCGGAGATAACGGTACCGCCGGTCAGGACAGCGATGTCCTGCAGCATGGCCTTGCGACGGTCGCCGAAGCCTGGAGCCTTGACGGCTACGACTTTAACGATGCCACGCATGTTGTTCACAACCAGAGTCGCCAAGGCTTCGCCTTCAACGTCTTCGGAAACGATCAGCAGTGGGCGGCCGGCTTTAGCCACGGCTTCCAGTACTGGCAGCATTTCGCGGATGTTGGAGATCTTTTTGTCGACCAGCAGGATCAGCGGGCTGTCCAGCTCGGCAACCATGGTTTCCGGCTTGTTGACGAAGTACGGGGACAGGTAGCCACGGTCGAACTGCATGCCTTCTACAACCGACAGTTCGTTTTCCAGGCCAGTGCCTTCTTCAACGGTGATCACGCCTTCTTTACCGACTTTTTCCATGGCTTCGGCAATGATGTCGCCGATGGAGCTGTCGGAGTTGGCGGAGATGGTACCTACCTGAGCGATAGCCTTGGTGTCAGCGCAAGGCTTGGACAGGTTTTTCAGCTCAGCAACGATAGCGATGGTCGCCTTGTCGATGCCGCGCTTCAAGTCCATCGGGTTCATGCCGGCAGCGACGGCTTTGTAGCCTTCGTTGACGATGGCCTGAGCCAGAACGGTTGCGGTGGTGGTGCCGTCGCCTGCGTCATCGTTGGCACGGGAGGCAACGTCTTTGACCAGCTGCGCGCCCATGTTTTCGAAACGGTCTTCCAGTTCGATTTCTTTTGCTACGGAAACGCCGTCCTTGGTGATGGTCGGAGCGCCGAAGCTCTTCTCGATGATCACGTTACGGCCTTTAGGGCCCAGGGTCGCTTTTACTGCGTCAGCCAGGACGTTGACACCGGTGAGCATTTTTTTACGGGCGGAATCGCCGAATTTAACTTCTTTAGCAGCCATGATCGATATTCCTTAAATACTTTGTAGTAACGGGAAAATGAGCGGGGAAATCAGTCTTCCAGAACGGCGAGAATTTCGTTCTCAGCCATAACCAGCAGGTCTTCGCCGTCGACTTTCACAGTGTTGCTGCCGGAGTAAGGGCCGAATACAACCTTGTCACCGACTTTAACGGCCAGCGCACGTAGATCACCGTTTTCCAGAGTCTTGCCTGGGCCTGCAGCGACGATCACACCGTGGTTGGCTTTTTCAGCAGCCGAACCTGGCAGAACGATACCGCCAGCGGTTTTCTTTTCTTCTTCGCTGCGACGGATTACGACGCGGTCGTGCAGAGGACGAAGCTTGCTCATTGTCGATCTCTCCTAATTGTGTTTTTCATCGGCCGGTGTCAGTACCGGCGGGTTGTATTCCGGCTGTGCCGGTCGCGGCTCGCCAAGCAAGTCGCGGAAGTCTGTCTGGTGTCGCCACCAGAAACCTTGCGGTGACCGTTACATAAGGGCGCATAAGCTTATTACAAGGGGCCACGGCGGAAATTTTTTACCTGTACCGCAGCCCTAAAGCAAACACGGCACCCGAAGGTGCCGTGCCAGTGAAGCGGTTATTTGCTGTCGCGGTGTTCGAACTCGCCTTCGATCACATCGCCTTCACGCCCCAGCGGTTGGCGTGGAGCCGGACCGCCTCGGGGTTGCAGGTCGTCGGCGAACGCGCGCTGGCGAAGCGCGGCCTCTTCGGCACGCTGGCGCATCTTGCCGGCCAGCAGCTTGCGGGTGAACGGCAGCAGCATGACCAGGCCGACCACATCGCTGATGAAACCCGGCAGGATCAACAGGCCGCCAGCCAGGGCCATCATCAGGCCTTCGAGCATGGTCTGGGCCGGCAGTTCGCCGCGGTTCAGGCTTTCACGGGCACGCAGCGCCGTGGCCAGGCCAGCGACGCGCAACACCAGCACGCCGAGCATCGAGCCGAGAATAATCAGCAGTAATGCCGGGAAAAACCCGATCGCACTGCTGACTTGAACGAATACGAACAGCTCCAGCACCGGGAACAGCAGAAAGAGCAATAAAAAAGGGCGCATCAAATGGTTCCTCAACGCAAGAATGCCTTGCCAGTCCACCTTAGATGACGTCGCCGTTTCGTGAATTCAAGCGTTGACCGCTGCTTTTTTCGGCCAGGCCTGGGCGTGGGCCAATGAAACCAAGGCTTCGCGCACTTGTGTCGGCGTGTTGCAAGACTCTGCAAAGGGCAGCCAATGCAACGATTGGCCAATGCGCAGGTGCATGCCCTCGCTGTCGATGCCAGCCAACTGCGCAGGCTCAGTGGTGGGCAAACCCGCCAGGTCGACGTAATGGGCGATAGCTTTGGTGTGGTCGCTGTTCATGTGTTCGACCATGCTCAGCTCGGCCTTGCCGGCGAAGGGGTTGGCCAGGGTCAACTGGTCAACCCAGTGAATCGCGCCAAACCCGCCGATATAACGGTGACGCACGGGTTTAAGCACCCAGAAGTCGAAATCGTGGGCCTTGTGGTAGTTGGCCGAATCGGGGAAATAGCGGTAGTAACGCTCGGCAGCCGCCTCGATGGCAGCCGCCTCCTCCAGTTTTTCCGCTTCTGCCAGGTAGGTCAGGCGACCGACCGCCTGCACATCATCAGCCTCGCGCTCGCCGACCAGCAACGAACACTTGGGGTCTTTCTGCAGGTTATGGGTGTGCTGGGCAATGCGGCTGATCAGGATCAGCGGGCGCCCCTGCTCGTCGAGGCAATACGGCACGACCGAGCCAAAAGGAAAACCGGGCATGGCTTTGGACAGCGTGGAAAGCGCCCCACGGTATTCCTTGAGCAACAGCTCTCGGGCGTTCTTGGCAACCTGTGTGCTCAACTTATGACTCCTCGCGAATTGCGCCGCCCATGGCATATGGGAATGGATCTCAACACAAGGTAATCAATATGCGCAGCGGTTGCCAAGCGTGTTTTGTTCGACCTTATTACCAGGCTACATTACCAAGCTACGCCGAAGCCTGCCGTGTAGCGGGTCTTGCTCAGGCTGCTGTCGGAGTCGCCACTGATAATGTCGCGCTCGGCCTTGAGGTTCAGGGAGGCCCATTCGGTGACTTTGTAACGCAGGCCCATTTCCGCATCCAGCGAGTAATCAATCGGCCCATCGATCGGACGGCCCAGTTCGCCGTTGGTGAAGAACTCAACGGTCTTGCCCACCAGGTAGCGGTTGTAGTTCCACTTCATGGCCACCGAGTAGAAGTTGTCTTTGCCGCCCGTGGCGTATTCATAGTCGGTGCGGTTGACCAGCGACCCCAGGGAGAAGGCCCCCAACTCGTCATCCCAGAACTGGTAGCCCGGGCCAGTGCCGACGGTGCGTTGGCGAGCCAGGTCTTCAACTTTGTCACGCTTGTAGGTCAGACGGCCCTGCCAGAACCAATGTTCAGTAAGGAAGCGGTCGAGGTCGTATTCCAGGGACCAGTTGTCGGTAGTGGTGACGTCGTCTTGGAACTCGCGGTTGTATTCGCCCTGCCCCGTGTGGCGCCACTGGCCGTGACGCGCAGAGGTCTTGAAGTCGATGTCGTAGTCGTTGGTGTCATTTTCGGCGCGCTTGTAATCCAGCGCCAGGTCGACATTGCCCTTCCACACCAGGTCTTCGATCACAGGCTTGGGCTTGATGATCTGCTGGATGCTTGCCAGCTCCACGGTCTTGGGCGCTTCGCCATTGGCCAATGTTACCTTGCCATCATCCGCCGCCTTCAAGGATTTGGCCTTCTCGCCGGTATAAGCGTCCTGCTTGACCAACAGTTCCTGGTCGCTTTCCAGGGTTTTGACCTGCTTCCAGTCAACGGGAATGGCGCCTGCGTAGTCGGTCTGAATCAGCAACTTGCCACCATCGAAGACTTTGATCTTACCGGTCAGGCGATCACCGTTTTTTAACCAAACGGTGTCGGCCAGCAAGGGCGTAGAGGCGCTGAAAACAGCAAGGCACAGCAGGGTTCTGGACAACATAAGCGGACTGGGGCTCGAGGTTGGCGCAAAGGGCGCGTTATCGTGTTAGATAGCTAGGACTGACTCAAGGATTTGTGTTGAGTTCAATGCTCACCCGCATGTTTACAGACGTTTCTTACAGAAACACCGACGATCTAGACGGATATGCCCACAGTGAATCAACCCGCCGAAACCCCGCAAAGCCCCGCCGATATGCGCCGAACGGCGCTGTACCTGACCCTGGCACAAGTGCCCGCAGGTTGCGTGGTGAGTTACGGCGAGCTGGCCCACTTGGCCGGGCTGGGCCGCGCCGCGCGTTGGGTGGGACGTACGCTCAGCCAGTTGCCCGAGGGTACAAAGCTACCCTGGCACCGCGTGCTGGGTGCCGGTGGTCGGATAAGCCTGCCGGTGGGCAGCGCCTCGGGGGACGAACAACGCGCGCGTTTGCGGGACGAGGGCGTCACTGTCCGCAACAATCGCGTGGATATTCAGCGCCATGGCTGGCGCCCGGTAGAGCACAGCGGTTAGAGTGCGCGCTTTGTTTCCGCAAACCTGAGGCAGACTCCAGCCCATGCCCCGTAAAACCTGGCGCGCCGCGCTCGCTGCCTATGCCAGCCCTTCGACGTTAGTCTTGTTGTTGCTCGGCTTTGCCGCCGGCCTGCCTTACATGTTGGTGTTCTCGACGCTTTCGGTGTGGTTGCGTGAGGCCGGTGTGGCCCGCGAGACCATTGGCTATGCCAGCCTGATCGGTTTGGCGTACGCCTTCAAATGGGTCTGGTCGCCGCTGCTCGACCAATGGCGTCTGCCGCTGCTCGGCAAACTCGGCCGACGTCGTTCATGGTTGGTACTGGCCCAATCGCTGGTGATCCTCGGATTGATCGGTATGGGGTTCTGCGACCCGCAAAAGCACCTGTCCTGGCTGATCGCCATTGCCGTTATCGTGGCCTTCGCCTCCGCGACCCAGGACATCGCCGTCGACGCCTACCGCCTGGAAATCGCCGACGACAGCCGCCAGGCCGCACTGGCTGCCAGCTACATGTCCGGTTACCGCATCGCCGCCCTGCTGGCCACGGCGGGCGCGCTGTTCTTTGCCGAAGGGTTCGGCTCCACCGGCTTCAACTATAAACACTCGGCCTGGACCGGCACCTACGTGCTGTTTGGCGTGCTGATGATCCCGGCGCTGCTGACCACCCTGTTCATGCGTGAGCCGAACGTGCCGCTGCGTACCCAGTTGCAGGCTGGGCGCTACAGCTTTGTGCATCAACTGGTGTCGGTGTTTGTACTGATTGTGCTGCTGGTGTCCGTACCGGCGATGTTCACCCAGTTGTTCAACACCGACTTCGAAAGCGTGCTGTTTCACGGCATGAGCCTGTGGGACTTGCTGATGGATGACCGCGCCTTCCTGCGCGCCATCCTATATATCACCCTCACCGCGCTGTGCCTGTCAGCCATGGGCCGCCGCGGCTTGGCGCCGGTGCTCACGCCGGTCAACGACTTTATCCTGCGTTACCGCTGGCAGGCGTTGCTGTTGCTGGGGCTGATTGCCACCTACCGCATGTCCGACACGGTGATGGGCGTGATGGCCAACGTGTTCTACATCGACCAGGGCTTTACCAAGGACCAGATTGCCGGGGTGAGCAAGATCTTCGGCCTGATTATGACCCTGCTGGGCGCCGGCATGGGCGGCCTGCTGATTGTGCGTTTCGGTATTCTGCCGATCCTGTTTATCGGCGGCGTGGCTTCGGCCGGCACCAACCTGCTGTTCGTCGCGCTCGCTGACATGGGCCCGGATCTGCAGATGCTGATCTTCACCATCTCCCTCGACAATTTCAGCTCAGGCCTGGCCACTTCGGCGTTCGTGGCCTACCTGTCGAGCCTGACCAACCTCAAGTTCTCCGCCACCCAATATGCGCTGCTCAGTTCGATCATGCTGCTGTTGCCGCGCCTGATCGGCGGGTACTCGGGGGTGATGGTCGAGAAGTTCGGCTATCACACCTTCTTCCTCATCACCTGCATGCTAGGCGTGCCGACGCTGTTTTTGATTGCGTTGCATTGGTTCCAGGAAAATCGCCGGGCGCGGCTCAATCCCTCTGAAGAAACGGATCCTTTGTAGGAGCGAGCTTGCTCGCGAAGAACTCACAGATACCGCGTTTTTTCCGGTTTCCCACGTCATCGTTGACTATCTTCGCGAGCAAGCTCGCTCCTACATAGCTCATGCCTGTACGCGAGCGACAACCGCCCGTACAATCCCAAGTCATTTCAAGTCCAAGCAACCGACAACGGCCTACCATGCGTACCAGTCAATATTTGCTCGCCACACAGAAAGAAACGCCTTCCGACGCCGTCGTAATCAGCCATCAACTGATGCTGCGCGCCGGTATGATCCGCAAACTGGCCTCCGGCCTGTACACCTGGCTGCCCATGGGCTTGAAGGTGATGCGCAAGGTCGAAGCCATCGTTCGCGAAGAAATGAACGCCGCCGGCTCTCTGGAAGTGTTGATGCCGAGCACCCAACCGGCTGAACTGTGGCAGGAATCCGGGCGCTGGGAAGAGTATGGCCCTGAGTTGCTGCGCTTCAAGGACCGTCATGGCCGCGATTTCTGCGCTGGCCCGACCCACGAAGAAGTGATCACCGACCTGATGCGCAACGAGCTGAGCAGCTACAAACAGCTGCCGCTGAACCTGTATCAGATCCAGACCAAATTCCGTGATGAAATTCGCCCACGCTTCGGCTTGATGCGCGGCCGCGAATTCATCATGAAGGACGCCTATTCGTTCCACGCTGACCAGGCGTCCCTGCAGGTCACCTACGACCGCATGCACCAGGCCTACTGCAACGTCTTCACGCGCCTGGGCCTGAAATTCCGCCCGGTTGAAGCGGACAACGGCTCCATCGGCGGTGCCGGCTCCCACGAGTTCCACGTACTGGCCGAGTCCGGCGAAGACGATATCGTGTTCAGCAACGGCTCCGACTACGCGGCGAACATCGAGAAAGCCGAAGCCGTGCCACGGGAAACCTCCCGTCCTGCACCGGCCGAAGAACTGCGCCTGGTAGACACCCCAGAGACCAAGACCATCGCGGCCCTGGTGGAAAAATTCAATCTGCCGATTGAAAAGACCATCAAGACCCTGATCGTGCGCGCCGAGGAAGAAGGCAAGCTGATCGCCCTGGTGATCCGCGGCGACCACGAACTCAACGAAATCAAGGCGGCCCAGCAACCTGGCGTGGCCAGCCCGCTGGTCATGGCCACCGATGCCGAACTGCGCGACGCCATTGGCGCCGGTGCCGGTTCCCTCGGCCCGCTGAACCTGCCGCTGCCGATCATCATCGACCGCTCGGTTGAGCTGATGAGCGACTTCGGTATCGGCGCGAACATCGACGACAAGCACTACTTCGGCGTGAACTGGGAGCGTGACCTGCCGGTTCCAACCGTGGCCGACTTGCGCAACGTGGTGGCTGGCGACCCAAGCCCGGACGGCAAGGGCACCCTGGAGATCAAGCGCGGCATCGAAGTCGGGCACATCTTCCAGCTGGGCAACAAGTACAGCCAGGCGATGAACTGCAAGGTGCTGGGTGAAAACGGCAAGCCGGTGATCCTGGAAATGGGTTGCTACGGCATTGGCGTTTCCCGTGTGGTTGCCGCTGCCATCGAGCAGAACAACGACGAAAACGGCATCATCTGGAGCGACACCCTGGCGCCGTTCCAGATCGCCCTCGTGCCCCTGCGCTACGAAACCGAGCAAGTACGCGAAGCCACCGACAAACTGTATGCCGAACTGACGGCCGCAGGTTTCGAAGTGCTGCTGGATGACCGGGACAAGAAAACCAGCCCGGGCATCAAGTTCGCCGACATGGAACTGATTGGCATCCCGCACCGGATCGTGGTCAGTGACCGCGGCCTGGCCGATGGCAATCTGGAATACAAGAGCCGGACCGAAGCCGAAGCCCAACCGTTGCCGGTGGCTGACGTGCTGTCTTTCCTTCAGGCGCGTATTCGTCGCTGAAAACCAGATCAAGAGAAGTCATGTTCAAGCGAAACACCAGAGCCCTGGGGGGCGCCGCCTTGTGCGGCGCCCTGCTGGTCAGCGGCTGCGCCAACCAGATGTCGCAACGCAGTGAGCACGAGGAGCGGGTTGAGCGTAAGTTGCTCGACCACAGCCTGCAGATCGATGTAGGCGAACCCAAAGTGCTGGAGCTGCCGCAACGCCGGGTGCGGATTCACGAACAGAAGACCTTTGAGGTCACCGAGTTCGAAGTCACCCGTCGCTACGACCGCTACACCCCTTACCAACCCTGGCGCAAAGTCTACGAGATGCCGTTGGGCGCCGTAGCCCTGGTGGCTGGCGCAGGTGCCAACGTGGTGAATATCTTCGCCCTTGGCAACCTGCCCACCAGCGTGACCCGCGACTGGCTGACCTACGGCGTGGACGGCCTCAACCCGTTCATGAACGTGCAGTCCCACGGCCGTGCGCAACAGAACCTGGCGGGCATTGATGAAGTCCAGCGCGACAAGCGCGTGGAGTATTCGAGCCTACCCTGGAGCGAACGCCCGGTGCAGGTCACCGCCGGCAAGCAAACCCATGAGCTGACCACCGACCGCAACGGCGTACTGCGCCTGAACCTGCTGGACAGCCCATTTGCCGAACAGGACCTGAACCGCATCAGCACCTTGAAGATCAGCGTGGAAGATGGCCAGGACGATGTGCATTCGGACTCGACCCTGGCGATTAGCAGTACGTTGCGCGGCAAGTTGCTGGAAGCCCACGGCCTGATCTATGACGACCTGGAAGATGACGAGGTGAACCAGTGGGTGCACCGGGTCAAACGCCTGTCGGAACTGGGACTGGAAGAAGAAGCCAGTGAGCTGGAACAGAGCTTGATTGAACTGACTCGCAATGATCCGGAGTTGCAGCAGGAGTTTTTGCAGGCGCTGACCAAGGATGCGGGGCGGTTGGTGGCAGACCCCGGCGCTCGCTGACATGTTACAAACGCCGCAGATCTAAATGTGGGAGCTGGCTTGCCTGCGATGCAGACACCTCGGAGTGTCAGTAACACCGAGGTGATGCCATCGCAGGCAAGCCAGCTCCCACAGCTTTATCCGGTTTCTACCAGGAAAATTCGAGTTGTTCGTTGCCGCTGCTCAGATCAAGCAACCTCACCCCAATCCCCAACAACCGCACCGGCTTCCCACCCCGATTGAACGCCTGCGTCAGCAGCTGTTGATAACTCTCCAAATCCCGCCCCGCCCCCGCCTGCTCCAAGGTCGTCTGGGTAAAGTCATGAAACTTCACCTTCACGAACGGCTTGCCCGCTCGGTAACTGCTGTCGATGCGCGCCATGCGCCCGGCCAAGGTTTCCATCAATTCGGGGAGTTTGGCCAGGCAGCTTGAAAGGTCCGGCAAGTCCACATCGTAGGTGTTTTCTACGCTGATCGATTGCCGGCGGCTGTCGTTCTGCACCACTCGGTCATCAATCCCACGCGCCAAGCTCCACAGCCGCTCACCAAAACTGCCGAATTCCCGCACCAGCGCCAGCTTGTTCCACTCGCGCAGTTGCAAACAGTCTTCAATGCCCAGGCGGGCCAGCTTGTCGGCAGTGACCTTGCCCACGCCGTGCAACTTGCTCACCCGCAACTGCGAGACAAAGTCTTCGACCTGGTCCGGGGTAATCACAAACAAACCATTAGGCTTCTTCCAGTCGCTGGCGATTTTGGCCAGGAACTTGTTCGGCGCCACGCCTGCAGAAACGGTGATATGCAACTGGTTGGACACGCGGCGGCGAATGTCCTGGGCAATACGCGTCGCGCTGCCGCCAAAGTGTGGGCTGTCGGACACATCCAGATAGGCTTCATCTAAGGACAACGGTTCGATCAAGTCGGTGTAGTCGCGAAAGATCGTCTGGATTTCCTTCGATGCTTCTTTATAGGCATCCATGCGCGGCTTGACGATGGTCAGGTCCGGGCACAGCTTCAAGGCATGGCGGGACGACATGGCTGAACGCACCCCGTACGCCCGCGCCTCGTAGTTGCAGGTCGCGATCACACCACGTCGGTCTGCCGAACCGCCCACTGCCAAGGGTTTTTGCGCCAGGCTCGGGTCATCGCGCATCTCGATGGCGGCGTAAAAGCAATCACAGTCGACGTGGATGATTTTGCGTTGCGTCATATAAACAGAGGGTTGATTCAACGGGCGACCAGTATCGCACTCACCCCTGTATATAGCACCAGTAGTTTGAATCTTCCGCATAAGCGGTAGGAAGATTCCCAGATGAATTTATTTTTTCAATCGAATCTGAGCTTCCAATAGAGCTGAAAGCCCTAGCCAGACTGGCCCCGAAGGCTTCCGAGCACCGCTTTGGAGAGCTAACCAATTGAACCACAAGCGCTTTTCTTCAATTCACAGGTTGACACACCCGCGTTCCTCTGTAGAATGCCGACACACAGACGCGGGATGGAGCAGTCTGGTAGCTCGTCGGGCTCATAACCCGAAGGTCGTCGGTTCAAATCCGGCTCCCGCAACCAAACATCAAAAAAGGCTACTCGAAAGAGTGGCCTTTTTTGTGCGCGCCTGTTTTTTGATTGTCGGACAAAAAACCTTTGTCTATCGCGCACTTAAGGTGCTCAGCCGGCAAGCTACGGTTAATTCACACTTATTTGACCAATATATCCATTAACAGTTGACACCCCGCCGCTTGGCTGTAGAATGCCGCCCACAGACGCGGGATGGAGCAGTCTGGTAGCTCGTCGGGCTCATAACCCGAAGGTCGTCGGTTCAAATCCGGCTCCCGCAACCAAACATCAAAAAAGGCTACTCGAAAGAGTGGCCTTTTTTGTGCGCGCCTGTTTTTTGATTGTCGGACAAAAAACCTTTGTCTATCGCGCACTTAAGGTGCTCAGCCGGCAAGCTACGGTTAATTCACACTTATTTGACCAATATATCCATTAACAGTTGACACCCCGCCGCTTGGCTGTAGAATGCCGCCCACAGACGCGGGATGGAGCAGTCTGGTAGCTCGTCGGGCTCATAACCCGAAGGTCGTCGGTTCAAATCCGGCTCCCGCAACCAAACATCAAAAAAGGCTACTCGAAAGAGTGGCCTTTTTTGTGCGCGCCTGTTTTTTGATTGTCGGACAAAAAACCTTTGTCTATCGCGCACTTAAGGTGCTCAGCCGGCAAGCTACGGTTAATTCACACTTATTTGACCAATATATCCATTAACAGTTGACACCCCGCCGCTTGGCTGTAGAATGCCGCCCACAGACGCGGGATGGAGCAGTCTGGTAGCTCGTCGGGCTCATAACCCGAAGGTCGTCGGTTCAAATCCGGCTCCCGCAACCAAACATCAAAAAAGGCTACTCGAAAGAGTGGCCTTTTTTGTATCCGGTGAAAAAGTTCTTCTGAAACAATGAGATGGCATATTTCATGAAACCCTGCGCGGTTTGTTGAGTCCATCTCTTTGCAAGCTATGCTCAACGCTCAAGCGCTACCTTCTACGACCAATGGCCGCAGTCGCCCCACCCGGTGATACGCGTTAATATTTGTAATTATTTTGTCCATAGGGATTGGTAACTTGGCTGGATACCTCCATCCTGTCGCGCACAATCCACGAGGTGATTGATGCGCGCCAACTCGTCTGAACCACAAGACACCGTCACAGCAGAACAACCGATCACTCCCACACGTTTGCGTTGGCTGGATCTGGTGAGTAAATACCGGCAACCCATTGGGCTGGCCGTTACACTGTTGCTGTTCGCCATTGCCCTGATCGCCTGCCGACACCTGCTGCTGGAACTGGACCTCTACGCGCTCCACGACTCGATCCTGGAAGTCCCCAAGCCCGCGTTGCTCGGTGCGTTTGCGGCGGCCGTCGCAGGGTTCGTCATTCTCTTGGGCTATGAGTTTTCCGGTGCGCGTTACGCCGGGGTAAACCTGCCCGCCAAGACCCTGGCCCTCGGCGGCTTTACCGCCTTTGCCATCGGTAATGCCATTGGCTTGTCGATGCTCTCCGGCGGTTCGGTGCGTTACCGTTTATATGCGCGCCACGGCATCGGGGCTTCGGAAGTGGCCCACATGACCGTGTTTGCCAGCCTGGCCCTGGGCACTGCCCTGCCGCCGCTGGCTGCGCTGGCGACACTGAGCAACCTGCCCGCCGCATCGACCTACCTGCATTTGCCACAAGCGGTGCTTGGCGGGATTGCTGGCGCGGTGCTGCTGTTGTCGGCCGTGTTGTGCATCGGTATTTATCGCCGTCGCCTGCCGGAGCAACCCTACCCGGACAACCTGCTGGTCAAGGCTGGCCGTCGCACGCTGCGCCTGCCGGGTCGTCGCCTGACCTTCCTGCAACTGATCATCACCGCACTGGACGTAGCCGCTGCCGCCACCGTCCTTTATATGTTGCTCCCCGAGGCACCGCCCTTCGGCCCGTTCTTGCTGGTGTACCTGCTGGCCCTGGCCGCTGGCGTGCTCAGCCATGTACCGGGTGGGGTCGGTGTATTCGAAGCGATCCTGCTTGCCGCCTTTGCCGATAAGCTCGGTGCGGCGCCCCTGGCTGCGGCCCTGCTTCTATATCGCATGATCTACGTGGTGCTGCCGCTGCTGATCGCCTGTGTGTTCCTGCTGGTCAACGAGGCCCAGCGCCTGTTCCAGACCCAGCAGAGCCTGCGGGTGGCCTCGGGTCTCGCGGCGCCGGTGTTGGCCGTACTGGTTTTTTTGTCCGGCGTGGTCCTGCTGTTTTCCGGCGCCACGCCGGAGATCGACTCACGCCTGGAAAACATCGGCTTCCTGATTCCCCATCGCCTGATTGACGCCTCCCACTTCGGCGCCAGCCTGATCGGCGTGCTGTGCCTGTTGCTGGCCCAGGGGTTGCGCCGACGCTTGTCGGCCGCCTGGATGTTGACCATGGTGCTGCTGTTGACCGGCGCCCTGCTCTCGCTGCTCAAGGGTTTTGACTGGGAAGAAGCCAGCCTGATGACCATGACGGCGATCCTGCTGGCAATCTTCCGTCGCTCGTTCTACCGCGCCAGCCGTCTGACCGAACTGCCGTTCTCGCCGCTGTACCTGGTAGCCAGCGTGTGCGTGCTCGGCGCTTCGATCTGGCTGCTGCTGTTTGCCTATCAAGACGTACCCTACAGCCATCAACTGTGGTGGCAGTTCACCCTCGACGCCAACGCCCCGCGCGGCTTGCGCTCGTTGCTCGGTGCGGCCGTGCTGTTAGTAATCGTGTCGCTGACCTGGCTGCTGCGTACAGCGCGCCCGGTGATCCACCTGCCCACACCGGATGAACTGGAACGCGCCACCAAGATCCTGATGGCTTCGTCCCAGCCCGACGGCGGACTGGCGCTCACTGGCGACAAGGCACTGCTGTTCCATCCCAATGATGAAGCTTTCCTCATGTACGCCCGCCGCGGGCGCAGCCTGGTAGCCTTGTACGATCCGATCGGCCCGACCCAACCCCGCGCCGAGATGATCTGGCAGTTCCGCGACCTGTGCGACATTCACCATGCGCGCCCGGTGTTCTACCAGGTGCGGGCAGAGAACCTGCCGTACTACATGGACATCGGCCTCACCGCGATCAAGTTGGGCGAAGAAGCCCGCGTAGACCTCAAGCGCTTTGACCTGGAAGCCAAGGGCAAAGAGATGAAGGACCTGCGCTACACCTGGAACCGTGGCACCCGGGACGGCCTGTCCCTGGAGATCCATGAGCCGGGCATGGCGCCGATGGATGAACTCAAAGTCATCTCCGACGCCTGGCTGACCGGCAAGAACGTGCGGGAAAAGGGCTTTTCCCTGGGACGCTTCAGCGACGACTACCTCAAGCACTTTCGCATGGCGATCATTCGCTTCGAAGGGCGCCCGGTGGCCTTCGCCAACCTGCTCGAGACCTACAACCACGACTTGGCCAGTCTCGACCTGATGCGTGCCCACCCGGACGCGCCCAAGCTGACCATGGAGTTCATGATGGTCGGCTTGATTCAACACTATAAGAGTCACGGTTACGCCCGTTTCAGCCTTGGCATGGTGCCGTTGTCGGGCCTGCAGCCGCGCCGGGGCGCACCGCTCACCCAACGCCTGGGCTCGATGGTGTTCCGCCGTGGCGAGCAACTGTATAACTTCCAAGGTTTGCGCCGCTTCAAAGACAAGTTCCAGCCTGACTGGGAACCCCGTTACATGGCCGTGCCCGCAGGACTTGATCCGCTGGTGGCACTGGCCGATACCGCCGCCCTGATCGCGGGCGGCTTGACTGGATTGGTGAAACGCTGATGATTCGACGCTCCTGGCGGTATGTATTGGCCTTTGTAGTGCTGCTCGCCCTGGTCTTGGGTGGCGGCTATTGGTACTGGAACCGCCCTGCCCCGCAGCCGACCCTGGAGCAATTGCCCCAGGCTGATGGCTCGGTGATGACCCGCGTGACCCCCAACGGCACGCCCAAAGCCCGCGTTGCCGTGGCGGTGATGGCCGATGAAATCCTGACCGACAGCCAACTGATTGCCCTGAGCCAGGGTGGCAAGGCGCAGATTGTTCAGGTGATCCTGCCCAAGGATGACTGCACGCAGCAGGAACAAGCGCTGCAAAGCGCCCTGGGCCAGCTCAAGGGCCCGGCAACGCTGGTGAGCGGCATCGGCCCTGGCGCAGCCCTCGCCTGGCGCTGGCTGGCCACCCAGAGCGACGACAAGGCCAATGCCATCTCCGTTGGCTTCGCCCTGGTACAGGAAGGCTGCAAAGACCCACTGCCAAAAACCTCGGCCCACGGCAACTGGCTGGTGGCCTGGAACGATAACCCTGACGATGAAAGCGCCAGCTTCGTACGCGATACACCGCGCGCCACCACCAGCATCAGCGACTACGACATTCACTACCCACAGGTGCTGAACAACGAGCTGCGCAAGCAACTGGTGGGTTCGGACAACGGCGGCCTGGCAATTCCAGTGGTCGAAGTACCCGCTGGCCAAGCCAAGGACACCGTCACCCTGTTCCTCTCCGGTGACGGCGGCTGGCGTGACCTGGACCGCGACGTGGCCGGCGAGATGGCCAAGATCGGCTACCCGGTGGTGGGCATCGACACCCTGCGCTACTACTGGCAGCACAAGACTCCCGAACAAAGCGCCAAGGACCTCACCGAGCTGATGCAGCACTACCGGCAGAAGTGGGGCACCAAGCGCTTCGTGCTGACCGGTTACTCGTTCGGCGCCGACGTGCTGCCCGCGATCTACAACCGCATGCCGGAGAACGAGCAGCAGCGTGTAGACGCGATCATCCTGCTGGCATTCGCCCGTACTGGCAGCTTTGAGATCGAAGTGGAAGGCTGGCTGGGTAACGCCGGTAAAGAAGCCGCCACCGGCCCGGAAATGGCCAAGCTGCCGGCGGACAAAGTGGTGTGCATCTATGGTGCCGAAGAAGTCGATGAAAGTGGTTGCACCGACAAGACCGCAGTGGGTGAAGCCTTGAAGCTACCAGGCGGGCATCACTTCGATGAGAACTACCCGGCGCTGGCCAAGCGGTTGGTGGATATCATCGTCAAGCATCAGGCCAAGAATAAAGCTGAGTAACTTCAGGCTGTACGCGGTTTAAAAATGTGGGAGCGGGCTTGCTCGCGAAAGCGGTGGATCAGTCACAGCAACATTGACTGACACTCCGTCTTCGCGAGCAAGCCCGCTCCCACATTTGGTTTTGTGGTGTTCTTGAGATTTAGCGCGGTTCGATATGGGCAATCATCAATTGCACCGTTTCATTGCCCCGAAACTCGTTCACATCCAGCTTGTAGGCCAACTCCACCCACTTCACCGTCGGGTTCGGCCACACCTCACGATCCACCCCAAACGCAATGCCATCGAGCTTCACCGACCCGCACTCGGTCTTGAGCACCACCTTCAGGTGCCGCTCACCCACCACGCGCTGCTCCACCAACTGGAACACACCGTGAAACACCGGCTCGGGAAAGTGCTGGCCCCAAGGACCGGCATGGCGCAGTGCACGGGCCAGTTCCAGGTGAAACTCTTCCACCGCCAGCGTGCCATCGGACAGCAAGCGTCCGGTCAGGTCTTCTTCACGCAGTTGCCGACGCACTTCGGCGTCAAACGCTTCGGCGAACAGTGGGAAGTTTTCCTCCGGCAGTGTCAGCCCCGCCGCCATGGCGTGGCCGCCGTATTTGGCGATCAGGTTGGGATGCTGGCTCGCCACCACCGCCAGCGCATCACGGATGTGAAAGCCCTGCACAGAGCGCCCTGAGCCCTTGAGCAGGCCATCACCGGCATCGGCGAAGGCGATGGTCGGGCGGAAGTAGCGCTCTTTCATACGTGAGGCCAGGATGCCGATCACGCCTTGGTGCCATTCCGGGTCGAACAGGCACAAGCCATAAGGCATCGACTCCACCGGCAAGTCCTTGAGCTGGGCCAAGGCCTCGCGCTGCATGCCTTGCTCGATGGATTTGCGGTCCTGGTTCATACCGTCCAACTGCGCGGCCATTTCCCGGGCGGCGGCGAAGTCGGTGGTGAGCAAGCATTCGATGCCCAGGCTCATATCATCCAGGCGCCCCGCTGCGTTCAAGCGTGGCCCGAGAATAAAACCCAGGTCGGTAGAGGTGATACGCGCCGCATCGCGCTTGGCCACTTCAAGGATCGCCTTGATCCCCGGCCGCGCACGACCAGCACGAATGCGCTCCAGGCCCTGGTGCACGAGGATGCGGTTGTTGGCGTCCAACGGCACCACGTCAGCCACGCTGCCCAGGGCCACCAGATCGAGCAGTTCGCCGATATTCGGCTGGGGTTTGTTCTCGTACCAGCCCAGGCTGCGCAGGCGCGCACGCAGGGCCATCAACACATAGAAGATCACGCCCACACCGGCCAGGGCCTTGCTGGGAAACTCGCAACCTGGCTGGTTCGGGTTGACGATCGCGTCCGCCGCTGGCAGTTCATCCCCGGGCAAGTGGTGGTCAGTGACCAATACTTGCAGCCCCGCCGCTTTCGCTGCCGCCACGCCTTCAACGCTGGAGATGCCGTTATCCACCGTGATCAGCAACTGCGGTTCGCGCTGCAAGGCCACGGCAACGATTTCCGGGGTCAGGCCGTAGCCGTATTCAAACCGGTTGGGCACCAAGTAATCCACATGGGCCGCACCGAGCAAGCGCAGGCCCAAGGTGCCTACGGTACTGGCGGTGGCGCCATCGGCGTCGAAGTCACCGACGATCAGGATGCGTTGGCGCTGTTCCAGAGCCGTCACCAGCAGGTCCACAGCGGCATCGATACCCTTGAGCTGCTGATAGGGAATCAATCGCGCCAGGCTTTTATCCAGCTCAGCCTGCGACTGCACACCGCGGGCAGCGTAGAGACGGGTCAACAGCGGTGGCAATTCGCCGAGGAATGGCAGGACAGCGGGCAATGGACGGGGATCGATACGCATGGGACGCAGGTGAATTCTCTTCAATGCAACTGTAGGAGCGAGCTTGCTCGCGAAAATCGTTAACGATGACACGGGTTGCCTGGCTTAACGCGGCGCCCTCAGGTTTTTCGCGAGCAAGCTCGCTCCTACAGGGGTCAGCCGCGTTCGCCGACCAGCCATTGCAGCTGCACTTCGTGCTGGCCGCGATCATCGGTCACAAAAATGGTGCCTTCGCTGATCATCACATCCCACTTGATCACCCGGGGCATGTCCTTGGCCAAGGTCTCCAGCACGTCCTGCGGCACAGCGGCGATGTGCACGTTTTTCAGGTTATTGGCCACCGGCACCACCTTGCCTTCCCACACACGCAGGCTGCCATAGGCCAGCAGGCTGGTGCGTTCAGTGCGGCGCGAGCACCAGGTCAGGCGGTCGGCGTCGGGCTGGCCGACTTCGATCCAGTGCAGCACCCGATCATCCAGGCTTTTTTCCCACAGCGCTGGCTCGTCGACATCTGACAGGCCACGGCCGAATGCCAACTGCTCGTTGTACCAGAGGGCATAAGCCAGCAAGCGCACGGTCATGCGCTCTTCGGTTTCCGAAGGATGGCGGGCGATGGTCTGTTTGACGCTCTCGTACACCGAGCGATCAAGGTCGGTGAGGTTGAGTTCGAATTTGTAGGTCGTGGACGGCTGGGCCATGAACGGACTTCTAGAGACAGGGAAAGGCGGCCAGTCTAACCGATGGCGAGGCCATTCAACGAATCATGATCCTTATCCATGACCACCCGCCTATGTTAAAAGGCTTAACGCTACCGCCATCGCGCAGACAAGGATCCTCATGTCGTTTAATGCCAAACCCCTCGCCGGCCTGAAAGTCATCGAACTCGGCACCCTGATCGCCGGCCCGTTCGCCTCACGCATCTGCGCCGAATTCGGTGCCGAGGTGATCAAGGTGGAGTCCCCGGACGGCGGTGATCCGCTGCGCAAATGGCGCAAGCTGTACGAGGGCACCTCGTTGTGGTGGTTCGTGCAGGCGCGTAACAAACAATCGCTAACACTGAACCTCAAGCACCCGGAAGGCCTGACGATCCTCAAGCAGTTGTTGGCAGACGCCGACATCCTGATCGAGAACTTCCGTCCCGGCGTGCTGGAAAAGCTCGGCCTAAGCTGGGAAACCCTGCACGCGCTCAACCCCAAGCTGGTAATGGTGCGCCTCTCAGGCTTTGGCCAGACCGGACCGATGAAAGATCAACCGGGGTTTGGCGCAGTGGGCGAGTCCATGGGCGGGCTGCGCTACATCACGGGTTTCGAGGACCGCCCGCCGGTGCGCACGGGCATTTCCATCGGCGATTCCATCGCGGCCTTGTGGGCGGTGATCGGGGCACTGATGGCGCTGCGGCATCGCGAGGTCAACGGCGGGCTGGGCCAAGTGGTGGATGTGGCGCTGTATGAAGCCATCTTCGCCATGATGGAAAGCATGATCCCCGAGTTCGACGTGTTCGGCTTCATTCGCGAGCGCACCGGCAACATCATGCCGGGCATTACACCCTCCTCCATCCACACCAGCGCCGACGGCAAACATGTGCAGATTGGCGCTAACGGTGACGCCATCTTCAAGCGCTTCATGGCCGCCATCGGCCGTGAGGACCTGGCCAATGATCCGCAGCTTGCCAGCAATGACGGGCGTGATGGCCGTCGCGACGAGTTGTATGGGGTGATTGATCGCTGGGTCAACTCGTTGCCGCTGGACCAGGTGGTCGACGCCCTGAACAAGGCCGAGGTGCCAGCGAGCCGCATCTACAGCGCCGAGGACATGCTGGGTGACCCGCAATTTCTTGCCAGGGAGATGTTCCTCAAGGCCCAACTGCCCGGCGGCAAAGACTTCAAGATGCCAGGCATCGTGCCCAAGCTGTCCGACACCCCCGGCAGTTGCGAATGGGTGGGGCCGCAGCTGGGCGAACATAACAGCGTGGTGCTCAACGGGCTGGGGTATGACGCCGCCGCCATTATCCGCTTGCGTGAGGAAGGCGCAATCTGATGCCCCAATGGTGCAAACGCTGGTTCACGCAGCTAAGCCTCACCGCCGCAATCCTCGGTGGCGGGTCCTTGCCTGCGCATGCCGAGGACACGTTGATTTGGTTGCTGCGCGATTTGCCGCCGCTGACCATTTTCGAAGGGCCAGGCAAAGGCCAGGGCGCGCTGGACCAACTGCTGCCGATACTGATCGAGCATCTGCCGGAGTATCGGCATCAGGTGCTACACGTCAATCGCGCGCGCGGCATGCAGATGATGCGTGAGCCCAGCTTCACCTGCGACCCATCATTGCTGTGGACGGCGGAGCGGGCCAAGTACATCGTGTTTTCCAGCCAGGCGTTTGTGGTTGCCAGCAATGGGGTCACGATCCGACGCAGCCAACAGGAAGCCATGGCACCTTACATCTCCGAGGGCCAGTTCGACTTGCAGGCGTTCCTCGATGCGCATAAAGCACGGGTGGGTGCCATTGCGGAGCGCAGCTATGGGCCCATCATCGATGAACGACTCAAATATGCCGATGCCCATAAACTGGCACTTCACTACGGCAACGATGCCTTGGGCAGCCTGCTGCAAATGCAACGCCTGGGGCGGCTGGAGGCGGTGCTGGGCTATTGGCCAGAGATCCGCTACCACGCGATGCAGCAGGACATCGCCGCAGACGAGCTGAGCTTCTATCCCATCAAGGGTTCAGCGCCTTACCAGCGCACGCACATTGGTTGCTCGGACACGGCCCAAGGGCGCCAGGCCATTGAGCGGATCAACCAGGTACTGCGCGAAATTCCACTGGAGCAGGTACAACAGTCCTACGCCTCGTGGTTGGACCCGGTGATGCGCGAGCGCTACCTGCACGACAATCCAAGTTTTTTCCAAGACTCGCCGGAACCGTGACGGATCGCAGGCAAAAAGAAACCCCGAAGCGTGGGGAGACACTTCGGGGTTAAACGTGGCCTGTAAATAAAGACCAGTACAACAAGGCACAAACACCGGAGCACAATGTTTGCTCTTGCTGTTATGAAATCTGACCGGCCACGTTGTAGGAAGTTTCCATCTATAAACAATTCTTCATGCAGCGGCGGCGTTGCGCGTCTGGGCAGCGCTGCGCAAGGCCGCGATGACCGAGGGTTCCAGACGCCCTTCGGCGATTTTAATGTCCCGTAGCAGGCAGTCCACCACATCCACCAACACACGCTTGTCCATCAATTGGGCCCGGTCAACGTCACGCTCGACCACGATGGCGCCGGCAGGGTTCTTCACGGTCACGATGGAGTCCTGCACACCAGAGGTGGTCAGCGTAACCTGATAAGGGCTCAGTGCTTCTTCGAGCAATAGGCTGATACTTTCCATCTCGATCACCACTCAATAGTTCGGGAACAATCGGTTCAACGGGAGCTGCATCTATCCTAAGTGACTGGTCGTGACGTAGGAAAGTTCGCTTTATCGTCTTTATGGGGCCGCCAGGGGTGACGGATTCCAGCATGCGCTTGCAACATGACAGGGAAAAAACGGCCGCACATGAATGCTTACGCAATGGGTGGTTGTTTTGGGGTTTGGCGGCGGCTGCGGCCGAAGGTGAATCCTATACTCGATGAGCGCTGGTCACGCTGCTACGCAGATAAAAGCGCATGTCAAAAGGCCCTTATTGCGAAGGATGAAGACGATGCTGGAATACGACAAAGAGCATGCTGCATTGGAGAAAATTCACGCCGACATATCGCGCATCTATGCGGAGCAACGCAAGCTCAACGCCGAGGCTCACAAAATAACCCGCGAGAACTTCTGGTACCCCATGGGTGTTGCAATGGCCGTTGTCGCAACGATTGCTTCCATTACAGGAATGGCCATTAAGCTTTTCTTATAATTCATCACCCGCTGGGCCTGTAAAAAACAAAAAACGCCGCTGACCCAAGGAAGGGAAAGCGGCGTTTTTGTCTACGCGGTTCGCCTTACAACGGCTTACCCCGGTTGCCATGCTGGCTCACAAACGCCTGCACAGCCTTAAGGTCATTGGCCAACACCGTGCAACGCTCTTCACGCTCGAACAGGTCGGCCAGGTGCACCGGCAATTCCAGCGCTTTGCCAACGCCAGCCTTCTCCACCGCTTCCGGGAATTTAACCGGGTGGGCGGTGCCAAGGATCACCATCGGGATATCCAGGCTGCGACGGCATTCGCGGGCGGCCTTCACACCAATGGCAGTGTGCGGGTCGAGCAGTTCGCCGGTCTGGGCGTAGACCTCTGCGATGGTTTCGCAGGTCTGTGCGTCGTCCACGGCCAAGGAGTCGAACAGCTTGCGGGTTTCTGTCCAGCGCTCTTCATCCACGCTGAAACCGCCGCCGCTTTTGAAGGTGTCCATCAGGCCGGCAATCGCCGCGCCGTTGCGACCGTGCATGTCGAACAGCAGGCGTTCGAAGTTCGACGAGACCATGATGTCCATGGACGGCGACAGCGTAGCGTGCAGGGTTTCCTTCACATACTGGTTGCCGCTCATGAAGCGGTGCAGGATGTCGTTGCGATTGGTGGCGACGATCAACTGGTTGATCGGCAGGCCCATGTTGCGCGCCAGGTAACCGGCGAAGATGTCGCCGAAGTTGCCGGTGGGCACCGAGAACGACACCGAACGCGCCGGGCCACCCAACTGCAGGGACGCGTGGAAGTAATAGACGATCTGGGCCATGATCCGCGCCCAGTTGATCGAGTTCACCGCCACCAGACGCGTGCCCTTCAGGAAGCTCTGGTCAGCGAAGCTGTTCTTGACCATTTCCTGGCAGTCATCGAAGTTGCCTTCGATGGCGATGTTATGGATGTTCTCACCGAAGATGGTGGTCATCTGGCGACGCTGTACTTCCGACACGCGCTGGTGCGGGTGCAGGATGAAGATGTCGACGTTTTCGCAGTGTTTGCAGCCTTCGATGGCGGCCGAGCCGGTATCGCCGGAAGTCGCGCCGATGATCACCACGCGCTCGCCGCGTTTTTGCAGCACGTAGTCGAGCAGGCGACCCAGCAGTTGCAGGGCGAAGTCCTTGAACGCCAGGGTCGGGCCGTGGAACAACTCCAGTACCCACTCATTGCCGTTCAGTTGACGCAATGGGGCGATAGCGCTGTGGGAAAAGACGCCGTAGGTCTCCTCCAGGATCTTCTTGAAATCCGCATCCGGAATGCTGCCGGTGACGAACGGGCGCATCACGCGGAATGCCAGTTCGTGGTACGGCAGGCCAGCCCACGAAGCGATTTCTTCCTGGGTGAAGCGTGGCAGGTTTTCCGGCACGTACAGGCCGCCGTCAGTGGCAAGGCCTGCCAGCAAGACGTCTTCAAAATTCAGGGCCGGTGCCTGGCCGCGGGTGCTGATGTAACGCATGACTGGCTCCTCTAAAACATTCTCGAACAGAGGCCGCCGCTCGCACGGGGCCTCTGGAACAAATCGGTTAGTTCAAGTGTTCGACGCGGATGCGCACCACAGGGCCGACCACGCCTTGCAGGGCTTCCAGGGCGGCGATGGCATCGTTCATGTGCTGCTCGATCACGCGATGGGTCAGCAGGATCATCGGCACTTGGCCGTTTTGCTCCTCGACTTCCTTTTGCATGATCGACTCTATGTTGATGCCGCGCTCCGACAAGATACTGGCAACCTGAGCCAACACGCCCGGGTGGTCCTGGGCCTGGATGCGCAGGTAGTAGGCACTTTCGCAGGCTTCGATCGGCAAAATCGGATGGGCCGACAACGAATCCGGCTGGAAGGCCAGGTGCGGCACACGGTTTTCCGGGTCGCTGGTCATGGCGCGAACCACGTCCACCAGGTCGGCGATCACCGACGAAGCGGTCGGCTCCATGCCGGCACCGGCACCGTAGAACAGCGTGGAACCTGCGGCGTCACCGTTGACCATCACAGCGTTCATCACGCCGTTGACGTTGGCGATCAGCCGGTCGGCCGGGATCAACGTCGGGTGCACACGCAGCTCGATACCGGCTGGAGTGCTGCGCGCCACACCAAGATGCTTGATGCGATAGCCCAGGGCTTCGGCGTAGTTCACGTCCGCAGTGGTCAGCTTGGTGATGCCTTCGGTGTAGGCCTTGTCGAACTGCAGCGGGATACCAAAGGCGATGGACGCCAGGATGGTCAGCTTGTGGGCGGCATCGATGCCTTCCACGTCAAACGTCGGGTCGGCCTCGGCGTAGCCCAGGGCCTGGGCTTCAGCCAGCACGTCTTCGAAGGTACGGCCCTTCTCGCGCATCTCGGTGAGGATGAAGTTACCGGTGCCGTTGATGATGCCCGCGACCCAGTTGATGCGGTTGGCAGACAAGCCTTCACGGATCGCCTTGATCACCGGGATACCACCGGCCACGGCAGCTTCGAACGCCACGATCACGCCCTTCTCGCGGGCTTTGGCGAAGATCTCGTTGCCGTGCACGGCAATCAGCGCCTTGTTGGCGGTGACCACGTGCTTGCCATTCTCGATGGCCTTGAGCACCAACTCGCGGGCCACGGTGTAGCCGCCCACCAGCTCGATGACGATATCGATTTCAGGGTTGGTGGCAACGGCGAAGACATCGTTGGTAATCGCAATACCGGTCGTTTGGAACTGAGGCTTTGGCGAACGCGTGGCAATTTGCGCCACTTCAATCCCACGGCCTGCGCGGCGGGAAATTTCTTCAGCATTACGCTGAAGTACGTTGAAGGTGCCGCCACCGACGGTCCCTAACCCACAGATGCCTACTTTGACCGGTTTCACTGAAGAACTCCCCATGAAACGGCCGACGCGAGGTCGGCCGTGGAAAACAGCCGCACGACTGCGGCTTAAAATTGACGATACGGTTTATTTGGCACTGAGCGCCAGTTTGGCAACTTGTGGTGCTGGCTGGTAGCCCGGAATCACTTGGCCATCAGCCAAAACGATGGCCGGTGTACCGTTCACGCCAATGGACTGGCCCAGCGCAAACTGCTTGGAGACCGGGTTGGCGCATTTGGCTGCCTTGATTTCCTTGCCATCGACCATCTTGTCCATGGCCGCTTTCTTGTCGGCCGAGCACCAGACTGCCTGCAACTGTTCGTCACCCGGCGAACCCAGGCCCTGGCGCGGGAACGCTACATAGCGTACTTCCACGCCCAGCTTGTTCAGCGCCGGCACTTCGGCGTGCAACTTGTGGCAGTACGGGCAGGTGGTGTCGGTGAACACGGTGATGTGGGTCTTGGTCTCGCCGATGGCCGGGTAAACCACGGTTTCCGCTACCGGAATGCCGTTGATCAGCTTGGACACGCCCAGGCGCTCGGCTTTCTCGGTGAGGTTGACCGGCTTGCCATCTTTAAGCTGGAACAGGTAGCCCTGGACGATGTACTGGCCATCGGCACTGGCGTACAGCACACGGCTGCCCTTGAGCTTGACTTCGTACAGGCCGGCCATGGGGCTGGCGCTGATGCTCTCTATAGGCGTATCGAGTTGCAGGTTGGCCAGGCTCTTGCGGATGGTCTGCTCGGCGGCGTCATCAGCGAAGGCAAACGTGGAAACCAACGCAATGGCTGCGGCGGCAATAATCTGGGTCAAGCGCATGGGAACTCCTGAAGGCAGATGCAGGGATGGGAGCAGGAACACCGGCTTGGAAACACGGGTTTGGGCCATCCCTCTAACTAACCGGCAAAGCCTACCACAGTTGGGCCGCAGGGCAGCCCGCAGCGGCTTAAATTGGCGTTATTCACCCGCGCGGGTGGTGCTTGGCGTGCATATCCTGCAAGCGCGCACGCGCGACGTGGGTGTAGATCTGGGTTGTGGATAAGTCACTGTGGCCGAGCAGCATTTGCACGACCCGCAAATCCGCACCGTGGTTAAGCAAGTGGGTGGCGAATGCATGACGCAGTGTATGGGGCGACAGGCTCTTACCAATCCCGGCAACCTTGGCCTGGTGCTTGATACGGTGCCAAAACGTCTGGCGCGTCATTTGTTCGCCGCGCTGACTGGGAAACAACACATCGCTGGGGCGCCCGCCAAGCAACTCACTGCGGCCATCACGCATATAACGCTCAACCCACACGATCGCCTCCTCCCCCATCGGCACCAGCCGCTCCTTGCTGCCCTTGCCCATCACACGCAATACGCCCTGACGCAGGTTGACTTGCTCCAGGGTCAGGCTGATCAACTCGGTTACCCGCAAGCCACAGGCGTACAACACTTCGAGCATGGCACGGTCGCGCTGGCCGATGGCTTCGCTTAGGTCCGGTGCGGCGAGCAAGGCATCCACGTCGGCTTCCGACAGGGATTTGGGCAAAGGCCTGCCGAGTTGTGGCATGTCGACCTGCAGGGTCGGGTCGAGGGCGATCAGTTTTTCCCGCAGCAGGTAGCGATAAAAGCCACGTACGCCGGAGAGAAATCGTGCGGTGGAACGGGGCTTGTAGTTTTGCTCCAGACGCCAGGCCAGGTGATCGAGGATCAGCTCGCGACCGGCGTTGGCCAGCTCCAGGTTTTTCTCCTGCAACCAGCCATTAAACAGGGCCAGGTCACTGCGATAGGCCTGGCGGGTATTGTCCGACAGGCCTTTTTCCAGCCAGAGGGCATCGAGGAAGCGGTCGATCAGAGGGTGGTCAATGGCGGGCATGGGGGCTCGGGCCTGGAAAAAGTGTGGTCAGTGACATCCTATCGCGGGCAAGCCCGCTCCCACAGGGGAGTGCATTTCAAATCAGTCTACAAACCCAGGCAGCACCGGCACCGGGCGCTTATCGGCATCAATGGCCACAAAGCTGAACACACCCTGGATCGCCCTTTCACGACCATCGGCACTCATGCTTTCCACAAATACTTCCACTTCAACCTTGAGGCTGGTGTTCCCCACTTTGATCACGCGGCCGATCAATTCAACGATGGAGCCGGCCGGGATCGCATGATTGAAGTCGATACGGTCGGTAGAAACCGTTACCAATGGCAAACGGCAAAACCGTGTGGCGGTGATAAACGACACTTCATCCATCCAGGCCAGCGCAGTGCCGCCGAACAAGGTGTTGTGGTGGTTGGTGGTCGGCGGGAACACGGCCTTGGTCACATGGGTAACAGACAGATCAGTACGGCGCTGGATTTCTTCTAGGCGGGTGGTCATGGACAAATACCGGTAAATGGACAAATTTCAGGCACAAAAAAGCAGCCCGTAGGCTGCTTTTTTCTGCATCGGGAAGCTGGACTTAAGCCAGTTTTTCCTTGATGCGAGCTGCTTTACCGGACAGGTCACGCAGGTAGTACAGCTTGGCTTTACGTACGTCACCGCGACGCTTAACGGCCATGCTGTCGATTTGCGGGCTGTAGGTCTGGAAAGTACGCTCTACGCCAACACCGTTGGAGATTTTACGAACAGTGAAAGCACTGTTCACACCACGGTTACGCTTGGCGATTACCACGCCTTCGAACGCTTGCAGACGCGAACGGTCGCCTTCCTTCACTTTCACCTGAACGACAATAGTGTCGCCCGGGGCAAAGGTAGGGATCTCTTTGGTCATCTGCTCTGCTTCGAGTGCAAGGATGATTTTGTTAGTCATGCTGTGCTCCTAAGGTAAGTCAATGGACCTACCATCGATACGTTGTTAACTATCGTCCCGCGCGAGGATGTATTCCTCGAGCAGCTTCTTCTCTTCTCCAGAAAGCGAGCGGCTTTCCAGAAGATCGGCGCGTCGTTCATAGGTCCGACCAAGGGACTGCTGTAAACGCCAACGCCGGATGTGTGCGTGATTGCCACTTAGCAATACGTCGGGAACACGCTGATCCGCATACACCTCCGGTCGGGTGTAGTGCGGGCAATCCAGCAAACCATCCGTGAAGGAATCTTCCTCCGCGGAGTCCGCATGCCCTAAAGCTCCAGGCAGCAGTCGTGTAACCGCATCTATCAGGACCATCGCCGGCAGCTCGCCGCCAGACAGGACATAGTCCCCAATCGACCACTCTTCATCGACATGAGCATCAATAAAACGCTCGTCAATGCCTTCATAGCGACCGGCAATCAGGATCAGTGCTTCCTCATTCGCCATGTCGCGTACCGCAGCCTGTTTCAGCTGGCGGCCTTGAGGGGACAGGTAAATTACCTTCGCCTTCTCCCCGGCAGCGGCCTTGGCCTGGGCCAACGCATCTTCCAGGGGCTTGATCTTCATCACCATGCCCGGGCCACCGCCAAATGGGCGATCGTCCACAGTGTGATGTCGATCCGTCGTGTAGTCTCGCGGGTTCCAACAGGTCAGCTGCAACAGCCCCTGTTTCACCGCCCGACTGGTGATGCCGTACTCGCTGATGGCGGAGAACATCTCGGGAAACAAACTGATCACTTCAATGCGCAAATTAGCCACGCTTAGAAGTCCGCGTCCCATTCCACCTTCATCTCGCCCGCTGCCAGGTCGACGGCCAACACACATTGCCCGGTATAGGGCAGCAAGCGTTCACGATCATCCAGGCTGCCAGCGCAAGGCTTGACCACCATTACATCATTGGCGCCGGTTTCCAGAAGATGATCGATTTTCCCGAGCAATTGCCCGAGTTGATCAATAACCTTCAGACCTTCCAGCTGGTACCAGTAGTACTCGCCGTCGGTTAATTCAGGGAACAGGTTGCGCGGCACGCAGATCTCATAACCGGCCAGAAGACGAGCTTCTTCACGATCATCAAGACCCTTGAGCTTTGCCACCAGGAACTTATCGCTCCCGCGTCCACTGACCAGCTCGACCTGTTTCACACTACCCTCGCGCTTGAGCGTCCAGGTTTTGTACTGCAACAGGTTTTCAGTCGGATCAGTAAAGGAATACACCTTCACTTCGCCGCGAACGCCATGAACAGAGTAAATCTTGCCGATAACGATCAAATCATCAGCAACAGCTGGCGTCGCGTTCATATTGCTCAGGCTGCGGCCTTAGCCGAGTCCTTCAACAGCTGAGCAACACGCTCAGATGGTTGTGCACCAACGCTCAGCCAGTAGGCTACGCGCTCTTGGTTCACGGACAGACGAACTTCTTGACCACGAGCGATCGGGTTGAAGAAGCCAACTTGTTCCTTGTGAGAGCCGTCACGTGGGTTGCGGCTGTCAGTTACGGTCAAGTGGTAAAACGGGCGCTTTTTGGAGCCGCCAAGGGCAAGACGGATTGTTAGCATGTGAACATCGTTCCTGTAGTCGGTGCTGCAAATCTAAATGCACAGCGGGCATAGGTGCCCGAAAGGCCGCATATTCTAAGGAATATCCGGACTTTTGCAAATGTCTTTTTCTGGCGCCTATCAGCGTGCCATTCAGATCTGCTATAGAGCCGTCGATTAAAACGGCAGGTCAGCCCCCGCCAACGGCGGGTTTGCTGGAGATCCCACATCCCTGTGGGTCGGAGCAGGAGCAGGCTCCCGCTCGAATTCTTTACATTTTCGGCATGCCGCCGCCGGGCAACATACCGCCCATACCGCGCATCATTTTGGCCATACCGCCCTTGGCGGAGAATTTCTTCATCATCTTTTGCATCTGCTTGTGCTGCTTGATCAAGCGACCGATGTCCTGCACCTGGGTGCCGGAACCCATGGCGATCCGACGTTTACGCGAACCGCTGATCAGTTCAGGGTCGCGGCGCTCGGCCGGGGTCATGGAGTTGATGATGGCTTCCATCTGCTTGAACTGCTTCTCTGCCGCGCCTTGGGCATTGCCCATTTGCGCCAGGTTCACACCGCCGATATTCGGCAGCTTGTCCATCAGGCCGCCAAGGCCGCCCATGTTCTTCATTTGTTGCAGCTGGTCGCGGAAGTCTTCGAGGTCGAAGCCCTTGCCCTTCTTCAGCTTCTTGGCCAGCTTGTCGGCCTTGTCCTTGTCGAGGGTGGCTTCGGCCTGTTCGATCAGGCTGAGCACGTCGCCCATGCCGAGGATGCGCGAGGCGATACGCTCAGGGTGGAACGGCTCGAGCGCTTCGCTCTTCTCGCCCATACCGATGAACTTGATCGGCTTGCCAGTAATGGCGCGTACCGACAGCGCGGCACCGCCACGGGCGTCGCCGTCGACCTTGGTGAGGATCACACCGGTCAGCGGCAGCGCATCGCCAAAGGCCTTGGCGGTGTTGGCCGCATCCTGGCCGGTCATGGCATCGACCACGAACAGCGTCTCGACCGGGTTGATCGCGGCATGCAGCGCCTTGATCTCGCCCATCATCTCTTCATCGATGTGCAGGCGACCGGCGGTATCGACGATGACCACGTCGATGAACTTGAGCTTGGCTTCTTTAATAGCCGCATTGGCAATGTCGACCGGCTTTTGGCTCAGGTCGGACGGGAAGAAGGTCACGCCCACTTCACCCGCGAGCATTTCCAACTGCTTGATGGCCGCCGGACGGTACACGTCGGCCGACACCACCATCACGGATTTCTTTTTGCGCTCTTTAAGAAAGCGCGCCAGCTTGCCGGCGGTGGTGGTTTTACCCGCACCTTGCAGACCCGCCATCAATACGACGGCCGGTGGCACGGCGCTGAGGTTCAGGTCTTCGTTGGCTGCGCCCATCAGGCTTTCGAGTTCGGCCTGGACGATCTTCACGAACGCCTGGCCTGGGGTCAGGCTGCGGGACACTTCGGTGCCCACTGCGCGCTCTTTGACCGAGTTGACGAAGTCCTTCACCACCGGCAAGGCGACGTCAGCTTCCAGCAACGCCATGCGCACTTCGCGCAGGGTGTCTTTAATATTGTCCTCGGTCAGCTTGGCCTTGCCGGTTACGTGGCGCAGCGTCTGCGAGAGACGGTCAGTCAAGTTTTCAAACATGCGCGATCCTTTCAGGCCCTACTCATCGAAATGCAGTGGTAGACCGAGGTAATGACGGCCCAGGCTGTGGTAAATCGCTATTAAAAACAGCGCTCGGCGAGCCTGCGGCGTGGGCAGGTCGCGGATTATAGCGAAGACTGCCGCCGTGCACACCCGCTGTCTGGCCTGAGAGTCTTTCGTGTTACGCGGGGGTATGCCAAACTCAGCGCCTTTCGGGCTTGCCTAACAGGATTTATGCTCCCTTTGTCACCCAGTTTGCTACCCAGCCTCGCCGCCGCCCTTTTATATGCCGCTGCGACTCTCTACCAGGGCACCCGCCTGGCCAAATGCGCCAAGGCTGACAAACGCCTGCTGGCAGGCCTTGGCGTCCTCGCCCTACTGGCCCACGCTGCCAGCCTGTTTACCCACCTGATGACGCCGGTCGGCCTGGGCCTGGATTTTTTCAGTGCCGCCAGCCTGATCGCCGCCGCCGTGATTGCCCTGACGCTGATCGCCTGCGCACGCATCCCGGTAGAAAACCTGCTGGTCCTTTTATTCCCCCTGGGGCTGTTGACGGT
Organism: Pseudomonas sp. 18175; assembly: GCF_050432925.1. Lineage (NCBI taxonomy): Bacteria > Pseudomonadati > Pseudomonadota > Gammaproteobacteria > Pseudomonadales > Pseudomonadaceae > Pseudomonas > Pseudomonas sp. 18175. The sequence goes on from NZ_JBKFTO010000007.1 coordinate 220,490, forward strand.
GCTGCTGGCGCAATTTGCCCCCACCGGCACCGTGCAAGTAATTGATGAAGAGCCGGGCATCCTCGCCCATATCCTGCTGTCGATCCTGGCCTACGGCATGTTCACCATCGCGGTGTTCCAGTCGTTGCTCCTGCTGCTGCAGGATCACCAACTCAAGCACAAGCACCCGTCCGGGCTGATCAAGAACTTCCCGCCGCTGCAAACCATGGAAAGCCTGCTGTTCGGTTTCCTGTGGGCCGGTTGGACGCTGTTGTCGCTGTCGCTGATCTCCGGCTGGCTGTTCGTCGAAAACCTGTTCGCCCAGCATCTGGTGCACAAAACCCTGCTGGCGTGCCTGGCCTGGGTGGTGTTCAGCGTGCTGCTGTGGGGCCGTAATCGCCTCGGCTGGCGTGGGCACAAGGCAATCCGCTGGACCCTGGCAGGCTTCTGCCTGCTGATGCTGGCCTATTTCGGCAGCAAGTTGGTCCGCGAATACATCCTGCATATCTGACGGGCAGCACACATGGACAACTTGCCCCTGGAACCGATGCTCGCCGTAATCGCCCTGCTGGTGTTATGGGCAGGGCTGTTTACCGCCATCGAGGCCGCCCAGCAACATTTACTGGCCCTGCGCCCCGGCACACGCCAGGGCGACAAAGCCGCCGCACGCCTGAACTTTCCACGCCATAGCCTGATCCTGTGCAACAGCCTGTGCCGAGCGGCGGTGGTGATTCTGTGCACTTTGCTGGCGATCTACGCCTGGGCACAAAACGGCCCATGGCTGGGCTGGCTGATCTCCTGTGCCATCTTGCTGATACTCGCCGACTACCTGCCCCGCGCCCTCGCCGTACGCCATCCGCAAGCCGTGCTGGGTTTTGGCAACACGTTGCTGGGCGTGCCGCTGAAGATCCTTTACCCGTTGGCTTGGCTGCTCAACGGCATCGCTTTGCTGCTGCTGCGCCCCTTCGCACGCAAGCCCGGCATGGTGAAAAAAAGCGACGAGCCGCTACCCGATCATGATGACGAACCAGAGCTCAACGCCGACGAAGGCCGCACCCCCGGCATGCCCGGCATCCACGCCCTGGACAACATCACCGTCAATGACATCCTGGTACCGCGCAGCGAAGTGGACGGCATCAACCTGGACGATTCGATCGACGAGATCATCGAACAATTGCGCACCTCCCAGCGCACCCGCCTGCCGGTGTTCCACAGCGACATCAACCAGGTTGAAGCGGTACTCAATACCAGGCAGATCCAGCACCTGTTGCCGGACGCCAGCCTGACCAAGGAGGCGCTGCTCGCCGCTTGCCACGAACCCTACTTCGTCCCGGAAAGCACGCCCCTGCAACTGCAACTGCTCAACTTCCACAAGCAGCAACGGCGCCTGGGCATGGTGGTTGACGAGTACGGCGAAGTACTGGGCATCGTTACCCTGGAAGACATCCTCGAGGAAATCGTCGGCGAATTCGAGAGTGAACAGAGCGCAGACAACCCGCATATCGAAGCCCAGCCGGATGGCCGCTACATCATCGACGGCGCCGCCTCGATCCGCGAGCTGAACAAGAGCCTGAACTGGCACCTGCCCAGCGACGGCCCCAAGACCCTCAACGGTTTGGTGACTGAAGCGTTGGAGACCATTCCCGATTGTGCGGTATGCCTGAAGATCGGGCGCTATCGCCTGGAAATCCTTGAGACCGAGGACAACCGGGTGAGCAAGGTGCTGATCTGGCACACCAGCAGAATGCCGATCGCCGCCTAAGCCCCAGACAAAACACAATCCAATGTGGGGCTTGTTGTGGCGAGGGAGCTTGCTCCCGCTGGAGTGCGAAGCGCTCCCAAAAAGCCGCCGCCAGCTACGCTGTCGAACGGGAGCAAGCTCCCTCGCCACAGCAAGCCCGCTCCCACATTTGATTTGCGGTGCATCAGTCCCTCTTGTTGTATTTCAAAACCCCTTCCTATAATCCCTGCGGCTTACCCAAGCCCCGCCCGTCCGCGTGCTACCCGCACTTCAAGCGTCCAGGCACCGCTTTACCGTGTCTGACCGGTGTTCGCTCCCATCCCGAGCCACCCCGCGCACAACCCATGATCCATGGGTGTTCGACTAATAATAATCCGCGTCCAAACGCGCAATGACTGCCAGGGATACCGCCATGAGCACCACCTACAACGAGGCCGCGACCACCGCCGCCCCGACCAACTCGACCGCACGGGTTGCCACCGCGAGCATCGTCGGCACCGCCATCGAGTTCTACGACTTCTATATCTACGCCACGGCCGCTGCGCTGGTGATCGGCCCGGTGTTCTTCCCACAGACCTCCGGCACCGCGCAGATGCTGGCGTCGTTCCTGACCTTCGGCATCGCCTTTATCGCCCGCCCGCTCGGCTCGGCGTTGTTCGGCCACTTTGGCGACCGCATTGGGCGTAAATCCACGCTGGTGGCCTCGCTACTGCTGATGGGCGTGTGCACCACGCTGATCGGCTTGCTGCCGGGGTATGACAGCATCGGGGCCTGGGCGCCGATCCTGCTGTGTGTGCTGCGTTTCGGCCAGGGCCTTGGCCTGGGCGGGGAATGGGGTGGTGCAGCGTTGCTGGCCACCGAGAACGCCCCCAAGGGCAAACGCGCGTGGTTCGGTATGTTCCCGCAGTTGGGACCTTCGATTGGCTTCCTGGCCGCCAACGGCCTGTTCCTGATCCTGGCCATGAGCCTGAGCGACGAACAGTTCCGCAGTTGGGGCTGGCGCATCCCGTTTATCCTCAGTGCTGCGCTGGTGATGGTTGGGCTGTATGCGCGACTGAAATTGCACGAGACTCCAGTGTTCGCCAATGCGGTGGCCAAGGAAGCCCCGGTCAAAGTTCCGCTGGTGGAACTGTTCAGTCAGCACTGGCTGCCGGTGCTGCTGGGTGCCGCGTCGATGGTGGTGTGCTATGCACTGTTCTACATCACCACCGCGTTTTCCCTGAGCTACGGCGTTTCAACCCTGGGTTACAGCCGCGAGACGTTCCTAGGGTTGCTGTGTTTTGCAGTGCTGTTCATGGGCCTGGCGACACCGCTGGCGGCCTTGGCCAGTGATCGCTACGGGCGCAAGCCGGTACTGATCGTCGGCGCGATCCTGGCGATCCTGTCGGGCTTTACCATGGAGCCACTGCTGACCCACGGTTCGACCTGGGCGGTGGCGTTGTTCCTGGCGTTGGAGCTGTTCCTGATGGGCGTGACCTTTGCGCCGATGGGCGCGATGCTGCCGGAACTGTTCCCGACCCGCGTGCGTTATACCGGTGCTTCGGCGGCGTATAACCTGGGTGGGATTGTGGGGGCCTCGGCGGCACCGCTCTTCGCGACCAAGCTGGTGGCGATGGGCGGGCTGAGTTATGTCGGCGGGTATGTGTCGGCAGCGGCGTTGCTTAGCTTGATTGCAGTGCTGTGCCTGAAAGAGACGCGGGATAATGATTTGAACAAGGTCGCCTGATAGACCGCTATCGCAGGCAGGCCAGCTCCCACATTTGACCGCATTCCTTCAGGATAAACGCGGTCAAATGTGGGAGCGGGGCTTGCCCGCGATGGGCGCGACTCGGTTACAGCTCTATAACAACAGAACTCGAAGCACGGGTAGCTTTAGCCCGCGCCGCTTCGATCGACTCATCCCGCGCCAACGCCACACCCATCCGACGCTGACCGTTCACTTCTGGCTTGCCAAACAGGCGCAACGCCGTGTCCGGCTCGCTCAAGGCCGCGCCCAGGTTGGCAAACGCCGTTTGGGTCGATTGGCCTTCCACCAAAATCACCGCCGAAGCCGAAGGCCCGAACTGCCGGATCAAAGGGATCGGCAGGCCCAGGATCGCGCGGGCGTGCAAGGCAAACTGCGACAAATCCTGGGAAATCAGGGTCACCAAGCCAGTGTCATGCGGGCGCGGCGACACTTCGCTGAACCACACCTGATCACCCTTGATGAACAGCTCTACACCAAACAGGCCACGACCACCCAAGGCCTCGGTCACCGCTTTGGCAACGCGCTCGGATTCGGCCAGGGCAATCGGGCTCATGGCCTGTGGCTGCCAGGATTCCTGGTAATCGCCCTTCTCCTGGCGATGCCCGACCGGTGCACAGAAGGTGGTGCCGCCGACGTGACGCACGGTCAGCAAGGTGATTTCGTAGTCAAAATCGATAAAGCCTTCGATGATCACCCGGCCTTTACCGGCGCGGCCGCCTTCTTGGGCGTAGTCCCAGGCTTTCTGCACATCATCAGCGCTGCGCAGCAGGCTCTGGCCCTTGCCCGACGAACTCATCACCGGCTTGACTACACATGGGAAGCCCAGGTCTTGCACGGCCTTGCTGTAGTCTTCGAAGGTGTCGGCGAAGTGGTACGGCGAGGTTGGCAGGTCCAGTTCTTCGGCGGCCAGACGACGAATGCCTTCGCGGTTCATGGTCAGCGAGGTGGCGCGCGCGGTCGGGATCACGGTGAAGCCTTCGGCTTCCAGTTCCACCAGGGTGGCGGTGGCGATGGCTTCGATTTCAGGCACGATGAAGTGCGGCTTCTCGGCTTCGATCACCGCACGCAGGGCGGCGCCGTCGAGCATGTTGATCACATGGCTACGGTGCGCAACCTGCATGGCAGGGGCGTTGGCGTAGCGATCCACGGCAATCACTTCAACGCCCAAGCGTTGCAGTTCGATTACCACTTCCTTGCCCAGCTCACCGCAGCCACACAGCAAAACGCGGGTCGCGGTTGGCGACAATGGAGTTCCGATTCGGGTCATCTCAGGTCCTCAGGGGAGCGGATCGTTTGGAGAAAGGCCGGCATTTTACATGAACTGGAAGAATTGGCCTCAGTTGGCGACGGCGCGCCGGCGAATGCGCCAGGCCATGATCAGCCACACCGCCGTGACCCCGGCGAATTTCGACGCCAGCGCGGTGCCCACTACGGCCGGGGTAAGCGCGCCGATCAGGCCGAAGAAGATAAAGGTATCGAGGGGAATGCTCAGCGCCGAACTTATCCACAGGCGATCGTGGAGCGGGCGCTTGGTGATGCTGAACACCAGCCAGTCGATGCATTCGGACACGGCGAACGCCGTGGCGCTGGCCAGGGCGATGGCCGGGTCGGAGGTGATATACGACAGCACCAACGCGGCCAGCATGGCGACGATTGCACCGTGGCCGAAGCGGGTTTGCACCATGTCCCGCAGGATGAAGACCAAGCCACCCCAGGCGGACCAGATGACATCCAGATGCGGGGCGGTGGAAAAGGCGAAGTTGATCAGCACGACGCTGCTGATGTAGGCGATCAGGAAGAGCATGGGGAAGTGGACCTGTGGGTTATGCCGCACAGGGTACTTCACAATTGGAAATATGTCGTCGGGAAGGGCCCTATCGCAGGCAAGCCAGCTCCCACATTTTGACCGTATTCCTACAGGATAAACGCGATCAACTGTGGGAGCTGGCTGCCTGCGATAGCAATCTATCAGGCGCCCAATTTCCCCGGAACCATAAACACCATCCCCCCCGCCACCGCCCGCTCATGACACAACCCCAACACCACCCGGCGTTCGGCATTGTCCATGCGACCCCAACGCGTAATCTCATCCACCGTACGCTGGCAACCGGTACAAATATCGTCATCATCCAACGCGCAAATACTCACGCATGGCGACGCAACGGGGCGTTCAATCGTGTTCATTCTTCCTGCTCAACCAAGTCACGCCCATAGCGCTGGGCGTTATGCACATAGTGCGCAGCGCTGGCTTCGAGCATCTTCTTTTGCGCTTCGGTCAACTCGCGTACCACCTTGCCCGGCGAGCCCATCACCAGCGAACCGTCAGGAATTTCCTTACCCTCACCGATCAGCGAATTGGCGCCGATGATGCAGTGCTTGCCGATCTTGGCGCCGTTGAGGATCACCGCGTTGATGCCGATCAGGCTGTAGTCATCCACCGTGCAACCATGCAGCATGGCGTTATGGCCGATGGTCACGCCGGTGCCCAGGGTCAATGGGTAACCCATGTCGGTGTGCATAACGCTGCCGTCTTGCACGTTGCTGTTCTTGCCGATCAGGATCAGTTCGTTGTCACCACGCAACACCGCGTTGAACCAGACGTTGGCGCCCTCCTCCAGCTTGACCTTGCCCACCAGCGTGGCATTGGGGGCCACCCAACTGTTTGGGTGCGTCTCGACGCGGGCGTCGCCCAGGCGGTATTTCATGGTGTTTCCTCACGGCTCGCCATTCAAACGATGGCTTATTAGATGTTGATGAAGCTTTTCGGCGGCTGATGCAGGCTGATCTTGGCATCGTCATAGAGCAGGTTGATCAACTCGACAATCATGATCGCCGTCAGCCCCCAGATCTTGTATTCACCAAACCGATAACTGGGCACGTACCAACTGCGCCCCTGGTAATCGATCCTGTGGGTATGTTCGCGCGGGTCCTGTCGGAAAAAATCCAAGGGCACGCTGAAAACCGCAGCAATTTCGGCATCGTTGGCCAGGTATTCGACGTAATCGGGGATAACCCCAACGTAGGGCGTAACTCGAATGCCATGCAGGGAAATCAACGGGCTCAACGGGCCAATCACTTCCACCAGGCCAGGCGGCAGGCCGATCTCTTCTTCGGCTTCGCGCAGGGCGGTAAAAATCAGGTCCGGGTCTTCAGGGTCGCGGCGCCCGCCAGGAAAGGCCACTTCGCCACCATGGGTCGACAGGCCGCTGGCGCGCAGGGTCAGGATCAGCTCAGGTTCGTCACTACGGGTAATCGGCACCAGCACTGCCGCCTCAGGGAAACGTCCGTCAGTTTCCAGGGTGTGGGGAGTGTGATTGCTTACCCGGCGAAGTAGCTCGTCCAGCATGAGTCATCTCGGTCTGTTGGCTACCTTGCATCATGCACCAAAGCGTGCGGGTGCCCAACCCCAAAACCCGACCGGTGTCGCTAAACGACAACTTGTTGCAGCGCCCTGCCCGCCACGCCAAGATAGACGCACTTTCCAGGAACCCCAGCATGAACTTCTGCAGCCAGTGCGGTAAACCGGTTACCCAACGCATCCCCGAAGGCGACGGCCGCCTGCGTTTTGTGTGTGATCACTGCTCGACCATCCACTACCAGAACCCCAATATCGTCGCCGGCACCGTGCCGGTTTGGGGCGACAAAGTGCTGCTGTGCCGCCGCGCCATCGAGCCGCGCCTGGGTTACTGGACCCTGCCCGCAGGTTTCATGGAGAACGGCGAGACCGTCGAACAGGCCGCCGCCCGCGAAACACAGGAAGAAGCCTGCGCCCGTGTGCGCAACCTGAGCATCTACACCCTGATCGATGTGCCGCACATCAACCAGGTGCACATTTTCTACCGTGCCGAGCTGGTTGACCTGGACTTTGCGGCAGGCCCCGAAAGCCTTGAAGTGCAGTTGTTCGACGAAGCCGACATCCCTTGGTCCGAGCTGGCTTTCCGCACCGTCGGGCGTACCTTAGAATGCTTTTTCGCTGACCGTCGCCAACAGGTGTTCCCGGTACGCAGCGAAGCGGTGCCGCCGATGATGCCATCGCCAAAATAACCCTCCAGGCAGGAAATCGTTTTAATGCGTCTGTTGCTTGCTCTTATCTGCCTGTCGTTCGCTATGTTGTCATCAGCCTCCACAGTGGAAACCCTCGGCGGCAAAACCGTCGAAAAAGTCCTGGTGCTCAAGTCCGCCCACCAATTGCAGTTGATCAATGACGGCAAGCCGCTCAAGACCTACCGCATCTCCCTGGGCAAGAATCCCAAGGGCCATAAGCTGATCGAAGGCGACCGTCGCACCCCGGAAGGTTTCTATTGGCTCGACTGGCGCAAGACCAGCGACCGCTTCAACCTGGCCATGCACATTTCCTACCCCAATATCAGCGACGCCGCACGCGCCCGCCGCGAAGGTGTGAAGCCTGGCAGCATGATCATGATCCACGGCACACCCGACACCGAAGACTACCCGGAGCAGTGGTTCCACACCCTTGACTGGACCGACGGCTGCATCGGCATGCGCAATGTGGATATGCGCGAAGTCTGGAACCTGGTCAAAGACGGCACGATGATCGAGATTCGGCCGTAATCCCCTACCGCTCGTAAATTAATCAAAAAAAATTCCTCCCCCTCGCCCTCGCCCGCCGGTGAATACCAGTTCACCCCCGCGGGCTGCGCAGTTCTGCGTGCGATAAAGACCTCTCTAATACCACTTGATACCAAGCCCTATTACAGGGCCCTAAAACCTATGAGCGCACCGTTTTGGCTGCATTGACATGGTATCTAAGTGGTATTAATTTCCGGCCAATACCGGGCGACAACACTCCAATAAAGCATCGGAAACCTCACAGATGAACCCCATCCTGGCCCTGCGCCCCGACGACAAACAATCCACGCCGCTGTACCTGCAACTGGCGCGCAACCTGGAAGCGGCGATTCATGCCGGCCAGTGGAAATCCGAGCAGGCCTTGCCGTCGGAACGCGCACTCAGCGAACAGTTGAGCCTCTCGCGGGTCACCGCCCGTAAAGCCCTGGAAGTGCTGCTTGGCCAAGGCCTGATTCGCCGTAGCCAAGGCTCCGGCACCTTTATTACGCCGCGCCTGGAACAGCCGTTGTCACGCTTGTCGGGCTTTAGCGAAATGCTGCGGCTCAAGGGCTTTGTGCCCAGCTCCCAGTGGCTGGAGCGCGACATCACTCAGCCGACCCACGAAGAATTGATCCGCCTGGGCCTGTCCCCTACCGACAAAGTGGCGCGGCTCAAGCGCCTGCGCAAAGCCGATGACACGGTGATGGCCATCGAAATGACCACCATGCCCGCCTCCGTGCTGCCCCAACCGCAGGCCATCGGCAATTCGCTGTACGAACACCTGGAAGCCATCGGCAAACCCATCGTGCGCGCCCTGCAACATATCCAGGCGATCAACGCCTCGGATGAGTTCGCCAAGCTGGTGGGAATCGCCCCCGGCACCGCCATGCTGCTGATGACCCGGGTCGGCTACACCGCCGACAACACGCCAATCGAGATTACCGACACCTACTGCCGCAACGACTACTACGACTTTGTCGCAGAACTGCGCCGCTAGGCTTTTTAGAGAACTGCCCATGTCCGAAGACAATATCCTCACGCCCCACGGCTGGATTCGCGGCCGCCTGGTGCACGCGCACGGCAAGGTGACAGCCATCGAAGGCACGCCCTGCGACCCGGCTGACAACGACTTGCCCTACCTGCTGCCGGGCTTTATCGACCTGCATGTGCACGGCGGTGGCGGCAAGGACATCATGGAAGGCGCCCACGCCTTCGAGACCATTACCCGCACCCACGTGCGCTTTGGCACCACTTCACTGCTGGCCACCACCATGACAGCACCGGTGGACGAGATCTCCAGCGTGCTCGGCCAACTCGGCAGTTTCTGCGAGCAACGCCCTACAGGCTGCGCCCGCGTACTCGGTGTGCACCTGGAAGGGCCCTACATCAATCCCGGAAAACTCGGCGCCCAGCCTAACTTCGCGCACACCGCGTTGATGGCAGAAGTGGAAGCCTATCTGCGCCTGGCGCCGATCCGCGTGATCACCATTGCTCCGGAGATCGCCGGCCACGATGCACTGATCCGAGCGCTGAGCGAACGCGGCGTGCGCATGCAGATCGGCCACACTCTGGGCAGCTACGAAGAAGGCGTCGCCGCCCTCGCCGCCGGCGCCACCAGCTTCACCCATTTGTATAACGCAATGAGCCCGCTGCATCACCGCGAGCCAGGCATCGTCGGCGCCGCGCTGGCCCACGCCCAGTACGCCGAGTTGATCCCGGACTTGCTGCACGTGCACCCCGGCGCCATACGCGTGGCCCTGCGCTCAATCCCGTGCCTGTATTGCGTCACCGACTCCACTGCCGCCGCCGGCATGCCCGATGGTGAATACAAGCTGGGCAGCCACACCGTGACCAAATGCCTGGGGGGCGTGCGCCTGGCCGACGGCACCCTGGCCGGCAGCACCCTGACCATGGACCAGGCGCTGCGCAACCTGGTGAAAATCGGCCTGCCTATCAGCGAAGCCTCACAGCGCTTGTCGCAATTTCCTGCGGACTACCTGGGCCTGGAAGAACGCGGCCGCCTGCAACCCGGCAGCTTTGCCGACTGCGTGCGCCTGGACCGCTCCCTGACACTCACCGACGTAATGGTCGAAGGAGACACCATTGACTTCAAAAATGCTTGAAGAGGCCCTGGCCTCCTGCGACGCCGTCGCCACCCAACTGCAACGCCTTGACCCGCAGCTGGAAGAAATTGCCGGCCGCCTGCGCCGCCAGCCGCCACAAGTGGCGATGACCATTGCGCGGGGCAGCTCGGACCACGCCGCCAGCTACTTCGCCTATTTGGCCATGCAGCATGTGGGCATTCCGGTGGCATCGTTGCCGATGTCGGTAGTGACCTTGCTGCAAGCACCGATGAAAGTCAGCGGCCAGGTAGCGTTTGGCTTCTCCCAGTCTGGCCAGAGCCCGGATTTGGTCAACAGCCTGCGCTTGCTGCGTAAACGCGGGGCGTTGAGCATCTCGTTGGTCAATGCCGAAGACTCGCCACTGGAGGCCGCCTGCGAATTCCATGTGCCACTGTGCGCCGGGCCGGAGCTCAGCGTGGCCGCGACCAAAAGTTTTATCGCTACCCTCAGCGCCAGTGCGCTGTTGATCGGCCACTGGAACCAGGAACCCGAGCTGCTGCAAGCCTGCCAAGCCCTGCCCGATAACCTGCGCGCCGCCGCCAAACAAGACTGGAGCCCGGCGATTGAAGCCCTGCGCGACTGCCAGCAATTGATGGTGATCGGCCGTGGCGCAGGGTTTGCGATTGCCCAGGAAGCCGCACTCAAGCTTAAGGAAACCTCGGCGATTCAGGCCGAAGCCTTCAGCAGCGCCGAGGTGCGCCACGGCCCCATGGCCTTGATTGGCGACAACTACCCGCTGCTGATCTTCGCCCCACGCGGCGCCGAACAGGCCGGCCTGCTGAGCCTGGCCGCCGACATGCGCCAGCGCGGCGCCCGCGTGTTGCTGGCCGCGCCGGATGATATCGCCGAACGCGACCTCACCTTGAGCTGCGCCGAACACCCAAGCCTGGACCCGATCCTGGCGATCCAGAGCTTCTACGTCATGGCCGCAGGCCTGGCGGTTGCCCGTGGCATGAACCCGGACCAGCCGCGCCACCTGAGTAAAGTTACCCGCACTCACTGAGTGACGTTTTCCTGATGAGTACCGTGCCCATGTCCTACAACAATAATGAATTGACCCTCAGCGCCCCGTTAAGCGGGCCGGTGCTGGCCCTGGGCAACGTTCCCGACGAAGTGTTCGCCAACGGCACACTGGGCGACGGCATTGCCATCGACCCGCTGAACGATTGCCTGCACGCCCCCTGCGACGGCGTGATCATCCATGTCGCCCGCACCGGGCATGCCCTGACAATTCGCGCCGACAATGGCGCCGAAGTGTTGATGCATGTGGGCATCGACACCGTGGAACTCAACGGCGAAGGCTTTGCCTTGCTGGTGAAAGACGGTGCCCGGGTGAGCGCGGGGCAGGCCCTGGTGCAGTTCGATCTGGATCGGATTGCACGGCAGTGTCGTAGCCTGGTCAGCCTGATTATTCTTACAAATGGCGAGCGCTTTGAGCTACGGCCTGTGGCGGGAAAAAGCATCAAGGTGGGTGAGCCGTTGTTGCACGTGAGCCTGCGCTCAGGGGTATCGGCTCAAGGGGTTGTGGATAACTCGGTCGCCGAGTGCAGCGTCCGTGTGCGCATCACCCATCGCGGCGGTTTGCACGCACGTCCGGCGGCACTGGTGCGCAAGACGGCACAGGGTTTCAGCAGCCAGGCGCACCTGCACCATGGCGATAAAACCGCCGCGTGCGACAGCCTGATTGGCTTGATGGGCTTGGGTATCGGCGAAGGTGACGAGGTACGCGTGACCTGTCGCGGCAAGGATGCCGAGGCGGCCGTGCAGGCGTTGGTCGCCGCGTTGTCCACGGCCATCCAGGAACACCACCAGGCACCGACCGCCGCCGCGCCTCGCCGGACGATTAGCGAAGCAGGTGTGTTGCAAGGCGTATGTGCCGCGCCGGGGTTGGTCTGTGGGCCGCTGTTTCGCCTCACCGGTATCGAACTGCCCGCCGACACCGGCAGCCACATCGCCGACGAGCAACTGCAACGCCTGGACACCGCCCTGGAACAGGTCCGCAGCGAAATCCGCAGCACCCTGGCCCACGCCCGCCAGCGCAAGAACGTCGAGGAAGAAGACATTTTCGCCGCCCACCTGGCCTTGCTGGAAGACCCGGCCCTGCTGGACGCCGCCACCCACGCCATCGAACACGGCAGCGCCGCCACCCACGCTTGGCGCGATGCCATCCAGGCCCAATGCGCGGTACTGCTGGCCCTGGGCAAGCCGCTGTTTGCCGAGCGCTCCAACGACCTGCGCGACCTGCAGCAACGGGTGCTGCGGGCGCTGCTGGGTGAAGCCTGGCATTTCGAATTACCGGCGGGCGCGATTGTCAGCGCCCATGAATTGACCCCATCGGACCTGCTGCAACTGAGTGCGCAACACGCTGCCGGTATCTGCATGGCCGAAGGCGGTGCAACCTCCCATGTGGCGATCCTGGCCCGTGGCAAAGGCCTGCCCTGCGTGGTCGCATTGGGCGCCGAAGTGCTCGACGTGCCCCAAGGCCAACGGGTGGTACTGGACGCCGCCAACGGCCGTCTGGAACTGGCCCCCAGCGAAGCGCGCCACGCCCAAGTGCACCAGATCCGCGACGCACAAACACTGCGCCGCCAACAGCAACAGGCCCAGGCTCAATTACCCGCGCGCACAACCGATGGCATCCATATCGAAGTCGCCGCCAACGTTGCCTCCAGTAGTGAGGCTCAAGTGGCGTATGAGAACGGTGCCGATGGCGTAGGACTGTTGCGTACCGAATTTCTCTTCGTCGACCGCCGCACAGCGCCGGATGAGCAAGAACAACGCCAGGCATATCAAGCCGTGTTGGATGCCATGGGTGACAAATCAGTGATCATCCGCACCATCGACGTCGGCGGCGATAAGCAGCTTGATTACCTGCCGCTGCCGGTCGAGGCCAATCCTGTGTTGGGCCTGCGCGGCATCCGCATGGCCCAGGTTCGCCCGGATCTGCTCGACCAACAATTGCGTGCTCTGCTACAAGTCAGCCCGTTGGAACGTTGCCGCATCCTGTTGCCGATGGTGAGTGAAGTCGACGAACTGCTACAGGTCCGCCAGCGCCTGGATGAGTTATGCGCAGAACTTGAGCTCACCCTGCGCCCCGAACTGGGCGTGATGATCGAAGTGCCCGCCGCGGCGCTGATGGCCGAACAACTGGCCAAACATGCGGACTTCCTGTCCATCGGCACTAACGACCTGTCCCAGTACACCCTGGCCATGGACCGCGACCACGCCGGCCTCGCCGCCCGGGTCGATGCCCTGCACCCGGCGCTGCTGCGGCTGATCGCCGAAACCTGCGCGGGGGCGGCCAAGCATGGCCGATGGGTCGGCGTGTGCGGCGCCCTCGCCTCTGACCCGCTGGCCACACCGGTGCTCGTCGGCCTGGGGGTGAGGGAGCTGTCCGTCAGCCCGCCGCAGATCGGCGAAATCAAGGACCGCGTCCGCCACCTGGACGCCGCGCAATGCCGGCAACTGAGCCACAACCTGCTCGACCTGAGCAGCGCCAAGGCCGTTCGCCAAGCCTGTCAACACCACTGGCCGCTGAGCTGACAACAACAAGAAAAAAGGAGACTCGCCATGTACCAACACTTTATCGAAGGCCTGCAACGCCTCGGCCGTGCGCTGATGCTGCCGATTGCGATCTTGCCCATCGCCGGCCTGCTGCTGCGCCTGGGCGACACCGATCTTTTGAACATCGCGGTGATGCACGACGCCGGGCAGGCGATTTTCGCCAACCTGGCGCTGATCTTCGCCATCGGCATCGCCGTGGGGTTTGCCCGCGATAACAACGGCACCGCAGGTCTTGCCGGGGCGATTGGTTACCTGGTGATGATCTCCACCCTCAAGGTGATGGATAGCACCATCAACATGGGCATGCTCGCCGGTATCGCCAGCGGCTTGATGGCGGGCGGGCTGTACAACCGCTTCAAGGACATCAAGCTGCCGGAGTACCTGGCGTTCTTTGGTGGGCGACGGTTTGTGCCGATTGTCACCGGCTTTTCGGCGGTGGCCTTGGGCGTGATCTTTGGTTTGATCTGGCCGCCGATCCAGCATGGCATCAACAGTTTTGGCGTGTTGCTGATGGAAAGCGGCAGCCTGGGTGCGTTTGTGTTTGGGGTGTTCAACCGCCTGCTGATCGTCACCGGGCTGCACCACATTCTCAACAACATGGCGTGGTTTGTGTTTGGTAGTTTTACCGACCCGGTGACCGGCGCGGTGGTGACCGGCGACCTCACCCGTTACTTTGCCGGCGACCCGAAAGGTGGCCAGTTCATGACCGGCATGTTCCCGGTGATGCTGTTTGGCCTGCCGGCGGCGTGTTTGGCGATGTACCGCAATGCATTGCCGGAACGGCGCAAGGTGATGGGCGGGATTTTCCTGTCGATGGCACTGACCTCGTTCTTGACCGGCGTGACCGAGCCAATCGAGTTTGCGTTTATGTTCCTGGCACCGTTCCTTTATCTGCTGCATGCGTTGCTGACCGGCCTGTCGATGGCCGTGACCAACTTGCTGAATATCCACCTCGGGTTCACCTTCTCCGGTGGGTTTATCGACATGGTGCTGGGTTGGGGCAAGTCCACCAATGGTTGGCTGGTGTTCCCGGTTGGGCTGGCGTACGCAGCGATCTATTACAGCGTGTTCAGCTTCTGCATCCGCCGGTTCAATTTGAAGACGCCGGGGCGTGAGGATGTTCAGGTGGCTCAAGCCGAGGTGATGACCGACAACCAACGCGCCAGTGCGTATATCCGGGCGTTGGGCGGTGCTTCGAATCTGTTGAGCGTGGGCGCATGCACGACGCGCCTGCGCCTGGACATGGTGGATCGCAACAAGGTCGTGGATGCAGACTTGAAAGCCTTGGGCGCCATGGCCGTGGTGCGGCCGGGCAACGGTGGCAGTTTGCAGGTGGTGGTCGGGCCGATGGCCGACAGCATTGCCGATGAAATTCGACTGGCGATGCCTGCGTCTGTTGCCGATGAGCCTGAGGCGGTGAATCTACAAGAGGCCGAGAAATGGCTGAGCGCCTTGGGTGGTAGGGGCAATGTGCGCCAGTTGGAAGCGGTAGCGATCACCCGGTTACGAGTGGAGTTGGGGGATGACTCGATATTGTCCGAAGCTCAGCTTTTGGCCCTTGGATGCTTGGGCGTCACTCAGCTGGACAGCGGAGTTTGGCACCTGTTGATGGGTGACAAGGCGTCGGAATTGGGTGAGATGCTGGAGCGGTTGGTCAGTGGTCGGCAGATTGGGGCTGGGGCTTAAATCCTGGCCGCCTGAACTGCCGCATTCGCGAGCAAGCCCGCTCCCACATTCGATTGCATTCCTCCAGGAAAAACCCGATCGAATGTGGGAGGGGGCACCCCCGATGAGGCCCTCACAGCCAACAAAAAACCCGCTGACCAAACTGGCCCAGCGGGTTTCTTGTTTTTGCAGCGGGCGAATCAGAAATCCGCCAACTGCCACACTTCATAAGCCGGTGTTTCATACGGGTGGCTCAGCTTGAGCGCAGCCACAACAGCCACAATCAACGCATCCGCCACCACGAGCTCAACTTTCCATTCTTCAACCACTTCAACCTGGCCCACTTGCCCGATAAACGGCTGGCTGCCGTCCATCGCGCGAAATTGGCCCTGGCCCAGCACTTGCCAGGCGCAGCTGTCGTAGTCGCCGATGCGCCCGCCGCCAGCTGCGAAGACGGCGGTTTTCACCGTCTCCACATGGCTGTCGGGTACAAAGAAGGCGAGCTTGTACACCGTCTTAGTTCACCCATACGCGAGCGTTACGGAACATGCGCATCCACGCGCCGTCTTCGTTCCACTCTTCCGGGCGCCACGAGTTTTGCACGGCGCGGAATACACGCTCCGGGTGCGGCATCATGATGGTGACGCGACCGTCGCGGCTGGTAAGGCCGGTGATCCCGCGCGGCGAGCCGTTCGGGTTGGCCGGGTAGCTCTCGGTGACCTTGCCGTGGTTGTCGACGAAACGCATGGCCACGCAACCGGACAGGTCGGCTTCGAGCAAGGCTTCTTCGCTTTCAAACTCGGCATGGCCTTCACCGTGGGCGATGGCGATTGGCATGCGCGAACCGGCCATGCCTTGCAGGAAGATCGAGTTGGACTCCTGCACCTGCACCATGGCGACACGGGCTTCGAACTGCTCGGAACGGTTGCGCACAAAGTGCGGCCAGAACTCGCTGCCCGGGATCAGTTCGCTGAGGTTGGACATCATCTGGCAACCGTTGCACACACCCAGGGTGAAGCTGTCGTTACGCTCGAAGAAGCCTTGGAACGCATCGCGGGCACGGCTGTTGAACAGCGCCGACTTGGCCCAGCCTTCACCGGCACCCAGCACGTCGCCGTAGGAGAAACCACCGCAGGCCACCAGGCCTTTGAACTCATTGAGGTCAACGCGACCGGCGAGGATGTCGCTCATGTGCACGTCGATGGCATTGAAACCGGCGCGGTCGAACGCGGCCGCCATTTCCACCTGGCCGTTGACGCCCTGCTCACGCAGTACGGCAACTTGTGGGCGGATGCCTTTCTTGATGTAAGGCGCGGCGATGTCCTGGTTGACGTCGAAGCTGAGCTTGGTGCTCAGGCCCGGGTTGTCTTCTTCCAGGATCACGTCGAATTCCTGCTCGGCGCAGTCGGCGTTGTCACGCAGGCGCTGGATCTGGTAGCTGGTCTCGGCCCACTGGCGTTGCAGCAGACGGCGCTGGCCTTCGAACACGGTGTCGCCGTTGAAGACGATGTCGATCTGGCCGTTGTTGATCGGCTGGCCGATCACCGCTACGCAGTCGCCCAGGCCAGCAGCGCTGAACTGTGCGAGTACGTCTGGGGTAGCGTCCTGGCGAACCTGGATCACCGCGCCCAACTCTTCGTTGAACAGGATGCCGTTGATTTCGGAGGCATCCTCGGCAACGCTGTCGAGCACGATGTTCAGGCCGCAGTGACCGGCGAACGCCATTTCGACGACGCTGGTGAGCAAGCCGCCATCGGAACGGTCGTGGTAAGCCAGCAGGTGTCCATCGGCGTTGAGGCCCTGGATCACGGCGAAGAAGGCTTTGAGGTCTTCGGCGTCGTCTACGTCCGGAGCCTGGCTGCCGAGCTTGCCATGGGTTTGCGCCAGGATCGACGCGCCCATGCGGTTCTGGCCACGGCCCAGGTCGATCAGGATCAGGTCGGTGGTGCCCTTGTCCATGCGCAGTTGCGGGGTCAGGGTCTGGCGTACGTCGGTAACCGGGGCGAAACCGGTGACGATCAGCGACAGCGGCGAAGTGACGCTCTTGTCGGTGCCGTCTTCGTTCCAACGGGTGGCCATGGACATGGAGTCCTTGCCCACCGGAATGGTGATACCCAACTCAGGGCACAGCTCCATGCCGACCGCTTTAACCGTGTCGTACAGACGGGCGTCTTCGCCTGGGTGACCGGCAGCGGACATCCAGTTGGCCGACAGTTTGATGTCGGACAATTTACCGATGCGCGAAGCAGCGATGTTGGTGATGGTCTCACCAATGGCCATGCGGCCCGACGCCGGGGCGTCCAGCAGGGCCAGCGGCGTACGCTCGCCCATGGCCATGGCTTCACCGGTGTACACGTCGAAGCTGGTGGCGGTGACGGCAACGTCGGCCACCGGAACCTGCCACGGGCCGACCATTTGGTCACGGGCCACGAGGCCGGTGATGGTGCGGTCGCCAATGGTGATCAGGAAGCTTTTGCTGGCCACAGCCGGGTGGTGCAGCACGCGTTCGATGCTGTCAGCCAGTTCCAGCTTGCTTGGGTCGAAGTCATCGCCCAACTCGGCTTCACGCACAGCCGAACGGTGCATGCGCGGGGCTTTGCCCAGCAGCACTTCCAGCGGCATGTCCACCGGGCTGTTGCCGAAGTGGCTGTCGGTGACGGTCAGTTGCGGCTCGGCAGTGGCTTCGCCGACCACGGCAAACGGGCAACGCTCGCGTTCGCAAATGGCCTGGAAGCGTGCGAAGTCTTCAGCGCCCACCGCCAGTACGTAGCGTTCCTGGGACTCGTTACTCCAGATTTCGTGCGGGGCCATGCCCGGCTCGTCGTTTGGAATGTTGCGCAGTTCGAAACGGCCACCACGCTCGCCATCGTTGACCAGTTCCGGGAAGGCGTTGGACAAACCACCCGCGCCCACGTCGTGGATGAAGCTGATCGGGTTCTTGTCACCCAACTGCCAGCAACGGTCGATGACTTCCTGGCAGCGACGCTCCATCTCTGGGTTTTCGCGCTGTACGGAAGCGAAGTCCAGGTCCGCCGAGCTGGTGCCGGTGGCCATGGAGGAAGCCGCGCCGCCGCCCAGGCCGATCAACATCGCCGGGCCGCCGAGCACGATCAGCTTGGAGCCGACCAGAATTTCGCCTTTCTTGACGTGTTCTTCACGGATGTTGCCCATGCCGCCGGCCAACATGATCGGCTTGTGGTAACCGCGCACTTCATCGCCACGGGGGGTGGTGATGGATTGTTCGAAGGTACGGAAGTAGCCAGTCAGCGCCGGACGACCGAATTCGTTGTTGAACGCGGCGCCGCCCAGCGGGCCTTCGATCATGATGTCCAGCGCAGTCACGATGCGCTCAGGCTTGCCGTACGGCACTTCCCACGGCTGTTCGAAGCCCGGGATCTGCAGGTTGGACACGGTGAAACCGGTGAGGCCCGCCTTTGGCTTGGCGCCACGGCCGGTAGCGCCTTCGTCGCGGATTTCGCCGCCGGAACCGGTGGCTGCGCCCGGGAACGGGGCAATCGCGGTCGGGTGGTTGTGGGTCTCAACCTTCATCAGGATGTGCACCGGCTCTTGCACCGCGCCGTACTGGCGGGTTTCCGGGTCCGGGAAGAAACGACCGGCGACGGAGCCGACGATGACCGAGGCGTTGTCTTTATAAGCCGACAGAACGCCTTCGCTGTGCATCACGTAGGTGTTCTTGATCATGCCGAACAGGCTTTTTTCCTGGCTTTCGCCGTCGATATCCCAACTGGCGTTGAAGATCTTGTGACGGCAGTGCTCGGAGTTGGCCTGGGCGAACATCATCAGTTCGATGTCGTGCGGGTTGCGCTTCAAGCTGTTGAAGGCGCTGACCAGGTAATCGATCTCGTCTTCGGCCAGGGCCAGGCCCAGCTCGGTGTTGGCCTTCTCGAGGGCGGCGCGGCCACCGCCGAGCACGTCGATTGCGGTGAGTGGCTTGGGCTCGGCGTGGCTGAACAGGCCGGCAGCCTGTTCCAGCTGGCTGACGATGATCTGGGTCATGCGGTCGTGCAGGCTGCTGGCAATCAGCTCGGCTTCTGCATCGCTGAACTGGCCAGCTACATAGAAGGCGATGCCGCGTTCCAGACGCTGGATGCTCGAAAGGCCGCAGTTGCGGGCGATATCGCTGGCCTTGCTCGACCAGGGCGAGATGGTGCCGAACCGTGGCAGAACCAGGAACAAGCGGCCAGTCGGCTCTTGAACGGGAACGCTTGGACCGTACTTCAGAAGGCGTGCCAGCACTTGCTGTTCGTCGGCGGTCAATACGCCGGTAACGTCGGCGAAGTGAGCAAATTCAGCATACAAGCCTGTAACCGCTGGAACCTTTTGGCTCAGTTGTTCAAGGAGTTTGCTGTGGCGAAAGGCAGAAAGGGCAGGAGCGCCGCGCAGGATCAACATCTTCGGGACAGCCTCGGGAAGGGGGTGTGCTTTGAGGCCGTGCATTCTAGCGTAAACCGTCGCCAACGGCACCCGAAACGGCACTGCTGGCGGCTGCCGAACGTCAGTTGGCAGGATTACACCCCTTTGCGGGGCCGCGCGACGGTATTCGCAGCAGTTATTTTAACCGTCACAATCGGCCGCCAAGCCCCGTTTCTGCGGGTTGCAGCACAGTTTTCGTGGCACTAGCAGACAAGTCCCCCTCTGTCGAGATATGGCGCCGTGGGCCGTTTGCGTATACTGCGCAGATGTTCTCCCCTACTGCTTTGCGCCCGCGATACGCCAAATGGCTGATCGCAACCGGACTCTTCCTGATGCTCAGCGCCTGTGTTGATAAACCCAGCACGCTCGAGCGAATCAAGGAGGATGGCGTATTGCGGGTGATTACCCGGAACAGCCCGGCCACTTATTTCCAGGACCGCAACGGTGAAACCGGTTTCGAGTACGAACTGGTCAAGCGCTTTGCCGACGACCTGGGGGTAAAGCTTGAGATCGAGACCGCCGACAACCTCGATGACCTGTTCGGCCAACTGGGCAAGCCCAACGGCCCGGTGCTTGCCGCCGCCGGCCTGGTGAGCAGCGAGCAGCGCCTGAAAGAAGTGCGTTTCTCCCACCCTTACCTCGAAGTGACCCCGCAGATCATCTACCGCAATGGCCAGTCTCGCCCAACCAACGCGGCGGACCTGGTGGGCAAGAAGATCATGGTGCTCAAGGGCAGCACCCACGCCGAACAACTGGCGGCGCTTAAACAGCAGAATCCTGCGATTGAATATGAAGAGTCCGACGCCGTTGAAGTGGTCGACCTGCTGCGCATGGTGGACGAAGGGCAGATCGACCTGACCTTGGTGGACTCCAACGAAGTGGCGATGAACCAGGTGTACTTCCCCAACGTGCGCGTGGCCTTCGACCTGGGCAATGCCAGCAACCAGAGCTGGGCCGTGGCGCCCGGCGAAGACAACAGCCTGCTCAACGAGATCAACAGTTACCTGGACAAGGTCGAGAAGAACGGCACCCTGCAGCGCCTCAAAGACCGCTATTACGGGCATGTCGATGTACTGGGTTATGTCGGCGCCTACACCTTCGCCCAGCACTTGCAGCAGCGCCTGCCCAAGTACGAGAAACACTTCAAGACCTACGCCAAGGAAGAAAAGGTCGACTGGCGCCTGCTGGCCGCCATCGGCTATCAGGAATCACTGTGGCAACCGGCGGTTACCTCCAAGACCGGCGTGCGTGGCCTGATGATGCTGACCCAGAACACCGCCCAGGCCATGGGCGTGTCCAACCGCCTGGACGCCAAGCAAAGCATCATGGGTGGCGCCAAGTACCTGGCCAAGATCAAGGAAGAACTGGACGACAGCATCGCCGAGCCGGATCGCACCTGGTTTGCCCTCGCTGCCTACAACGTGGGCAGCGGCCATCTGGACGATGCGCGCACCCTGGCCAAACGCGAAGGGCTGAACCCGAACAAGTGGCTGGACGTGAAGAAAATGCTGCCACGCCTGTCGCAGAAGCAGTGGTACAGCAAGACCCGCTACGGCTACGCCCGTGGCGGTGAGCCGGTGCACTTCGTGGCGAACATCCGGCGCTACTACGACATTCTCACTTGGGTGACCCAGCCGCAGCTTGAGGGCAACCAGGTGGTCGAAGGCAACCTGCATGTGCCGGGTGTGGATAAGACCAAGCCGCCCGAAGACAACCCCAAGTTGTAAACACGGTTAATCAAACACCACAAAACCAATGTGGGAGCGGGCTTGCCCGCGATTGCAATGTGCCAGTCGCCACATGGGCTCGCTGATCCACCGCTATCGCGGGCAAGCCCTAATGCCAGTCAGTTATGGGCAAACACCGTCAGTGTGGCGAGGGAGCTTGCTCCCGCTGGGCCGCGTAGCGGCCCCAAAGATGGGACTGCTGCGCAGTCCAGCGGGAGCAAGCTCCCTCGCCACAGGTTAGCTTTTACTCTTTCTAACCCTTAACTGACTGGCATTGGGGCAAGCCCGCTCCCACATTTCGATCTTCATTTGGCTTAGAGGCCGGTGAGCAGGTGAACCACGCCACCCGTCAACACCATCACCCCCGGCACACCCGCCGCCTTCAACGCCGCAGCATCCAACTTCGCCCCATCCTGCAACTGCACCCTCACCCGCGTCAGCGCCACCCGCTGCTGTGACTTGAGGTTTTCCACCCCGCCCAACGCACTCAATACATCCGCCGACAACAACCCCGGCGCCGCTACGACCTCTTCCTTGATCAAATCCGGCGTCAAGGCCTTCCAGAACGCCCGCTGCAATTTCTCGAACATACTCAAAGCTCCACGACAGGTGAGGTTTCAACGGTGGCCGCGTGGTACAGGCGCAGGGCCTCACGCACTTGCGCAGCTTCTTCCAGGCCCAACACCTGGCGGGCGATGATCTGGCAATCCGCCAGGTCCAGCTCGCGCACGGTGGCCTTGATGGTGGGGATCAACGGCACACTCACCGACAACTCATCCACCCCCAACCCAAGCAACACTGGCACTGCCAGCGCTTCGGACGCCAGTGCACCACACACGCCCACCCATTTGCCGTGGGCATGGGCGGCCTTGACCGTGGTGGCGATCAGGCGCAGCACCGCCGGGTGAAAACTGTCGGCCTGGCTGGCCAGGCGCGGGTGGTCGCGGTCCATGGCCAGGGTGTACTGGGTCAGGTCGTTGGTGCCGATGGAGAAGAAGTCCACATGGGGCGCAAACACATCGGCCATCAGCGCAGCGGACGGCACTTCGATCATGATCCCAAGCTTAGGCAACTCCACAAGCCCGAACGCCTGCGCTTCTTCCTCAAGAATCTTGCGCGCCAGGTGCAACTCGGACAGCAGGCTGACCATCGGCAACATGATATGCAGCCGCGCAAACCCGGCACTGGCGAGGATCGCGCGAAACTGTTCGCGCAACAGTTGTGGGCGTTCCAGGCACAGGCGAATACCGCGCAGGCCGAGGAACGGGTTGGTCTCGGCATCCATTGGCACATAGGCCAGCGGCTTGTCACCGCCGACGTCCAAGGTGCGTACCACCAAATTGCGCTCGTGGCCCAGGGCACGGGCGATATCGGAGTAGGTGGCCGCTTGCTCTTCCGGGCTTGGGGCGCGATTACGGTCCAGGTAGAGGAACTCGGAGCGCAGCAGGCCGACGCCTTCACCGCCCAGGGTCAACGATTGTTCCACCTCCTGCAACGAAGCGACGTTGGCGGTGACCTCGACGTGATGACCGTCACGCGTGGTGGCAGGTAAAGAAGCCTGCGCAACATCACGCTGACGCCGCTGAACGTGCTGTTTTCGCGCCATTTCCAGGTGTTCGATTTCGGCCGGATTTGGCTCAAGGTGCAGCTCGCCCTTGTCGGCATCGAGTAGCACCTGCTTGCCATTAGCGAGCGCCAATACTTGAGAAGGCACACCGCAAACGGCCGGTAGACCCAGGGCGCGGGCAAGAATGGCAACATGGCTGGTAGCCCCGCCACCGACGGTGACAAAACCCAGGACCTTGCGCGTATCGAGGCTCGCGGTTTGCGAGGGCGTGAGTTGTTCGGCGATCAGGATCGCGCGCTCGGGCACGTCCCAGGCGCTGTCTTGAATACCCAGGATCAGCTTGAGCACGCGCTGGCCGACATCGGCCAAGTCCGCCGCTCGCTCGGCGATCAGCGTGTTGCCCAGGCCCTGGAACAGTTTGACGGTGGCGAGCGTGGCACTGTTCCAGGCAAAGGCGGCACTCTTGCCTTGTGCCAGCAAATCGTGGGCGTGCTCCAGCAAGGTCGGGTCTTCGAGCAATTCCTGGTGGGCGCGAAAAATCTGCGCCTGGGCGCTGCCGCTGGCCTTGTCTTGCAAGGCTTGCAGCGCTTCGCTTGCCGCCAGCAAGCCGCGCTGCAAGGCGCCACGCTCAGCCGCTTCACCGCTGCCCGGTTCCGTGATGTTTAACGCGGGCTCGGTCACTTGCACCACTTGGCCAAACGCCGAACCCGGCGACGCACTCACGCCCCGCAGCACGGTTGCCGACGCCAGCGGCGCAATCACCTCAGCCGGTGCCGCGACCGTCTCGCCGCAACCTTGTGCCAGCAGTTCGACCAACGCCTTGATAGCGGCGTCGGCGTCCGATCCCGCCGCGCTCACTTGCAGGGTGTCGCCGTGCACGGTTTGCAGCGCCATGATTGCCACCAGCGACTTGGCGTTGGCGCTCTGGGTTTGCTTGTGCAGGTAGATGCTCGCGCTGAAGCCTTTCGCCGCCTGGGCCAGCACCGCTGCGGGGCGTGCGTGCAGGCCGTTGGCATTGGGCAACGTCAGCGGCTTGGAGAACACGGCATCGCCCTCCTCCTCGTTTGGTGCTTCCAGCGTTTCGCTTGTGGATAACTGCAACAGGGGCTGACCCAGTTCCACAACGCCGTCTGCCAGCAGGGTAAACGGCTCGCCACTGACCACCAGCATCAAGGTCAGCAAACTGCGGGCGTTGAGCGCCACGTAGTCAGCATCGAATTCGATCAGCGCTTGCCCGGCCTCCACCCGCTGGCCTTCCTCGACCAGGCAGGTGAAGCCCTTGCCAGCCAGGTTCACGGTGTCCAGGCCGATATGCATCAGCACCTGCACGCCTTGGTCGTCGGTGATGCTGACGGCATGCCCACTGTCCTGGATATTGCTGATCACCCCGGCCAACGGTGCGCAAAGGGTCTGCGAGGTAGGGTCGATGCACAGGCCGTCGCCGATCAGGCGGCTGGAAAAAACCGGGTCGGGCACCGTGTCCAGCGCCAGCAGCACGCCGGACAACGGCGCCAGCAGTGCCAGGGGTTGGGTTGTGGTCATGACTTCACCTGTTGTTGTGTTCTGTAAAAATCATTGGGTGGATGCAAATCCTGAGGGTGATAGTGATCAAAATGTGGGAGCGGGCTTGCTCGCGAAGGCGGCGTATCAGCTATGCATGCGGTGACTGACACACCGCATTCGCGAGCAAGCCCGCTCCCACATTATTGGTCCGCGTACACCCCTATGTTTATTTCCACCAGTACTCGACCTGCACACCAAAATTCGACCCATGCCGCGCCGTACCGTACGACCCGGTATCGGACAACGCCGAACCCGCCGCCAGCTCATTGGCCGCCCGCTTGGCCGCTTCGTTCCAGCTCGCATAGGTGTAGTACAAACGCACTTCCGGCCGGGCCCAGAAGTCCGGGCCTTTAGGCGACCACGTGGGAGCGAAGGTAAACTTGCTCAGCTTGCGCGTACCGCCCGTGGCATCGACTTGATCGTGCCCAAGTTCGGTCACCAGTTTGAATTGCTCGCTGATGGCATACGCCGGGCGCACCCCCACGGACATCCAGGTCTGGTCCTGGCTGCCGGGGCGAATGTCTTTCTGGTACACCGCCTCGATCTGCCCGCCAAAACGCGGGGTCACTTGCCAGTCGAAGAACTCCACGGCGCGATAACTTTTGCTGCTCCTGTCCAGGAAGGTATCGCCGGTATACCCCAGCCCCGTGCCGGGGCCTTCGCCGTACTGCAAGGCGAACTTGTTCTTGCCGCCCAGGAAAGGTGTCTGCACGTGCTGCGCAGTGAGCGCCCACCCGCTGTTGGTGTCGCGCCCGCCGGCTTTTTCGATGTAGCTCAAGCCCAGTTCCAGCTCGCCGCCGGGGTTGGTCTTGAAGCCCGCCACGTTGAAGTCGTGACGGGTGGCGTATTCCTTCTGGTACAGGTTGTCCTTGCGGGAAATCGCGTAGCTGTACTTGAGGTCGCCGATCAGCACGTCCTCGATACCGCCGCCCGTGGCGCTCTGGTTCCAGTAGTAGAAGTCGGAGATATGGATGTCGTTACGTTTGTAGTAACGCCGACCGGCCCAGATCGAGCCGCCATTGAGACTGGGCAGGTTGGACCACTGCGCGTACATCTGCGGCATGCGCGCCGAACCGTTGTTCTCGCCCTGGAACTTCAGTTCGCGGTCGTACTTGTTATAGAGCGACGCCATGGCATCGACGCTGAGCACCGAGCCGTCGTCGAGGGTGAGCAGGTCCTGGCGCAGTTCCAGTTCGGCGTACTGCTCGCATTCGTTGCCCAAACGGTATTTGGACTGCGCCCCCGGCAACTGGAAACATTGCTGCGGGCCACTGCCCGTGGAGGTGCCCGCGCCGCTGCGCAGGTAACCGGCGAATTCCAGGGCTTGCGCGCCAAACGGCAGGCTCAGGCAGGATGCAACGAGGCCCAGCTTTATTGTTGTTTTCATGAAGCACTCCGATTTTTTTATTATGGTTTTTGCAGCGCCCCGTGCTCCCACACGGGGTTCCAACGGGTCTCAATCCTTGAGGTGCAGCACAAATGATTCGTAGGGGCGCAGCACCACGCTGCTCGTGCGCAGTGGGCAGTCGGGGTAGTTGCTGATCAGCAGGCGTTGCTCGCTCGCCGCTTCGAGGATGCTGGCGGGCAGTTGGATTTCGCAGGGTGTGCCATAGAAGTTGCTCAGCACCAACAGGCGTTCGCCCTGGCCCTCGCGCAGGTAGGCCCAGACCTGCAAATGGTCTTGCAGCAGTTGGCGGTAAACGCCTTCCTGGATCAGCGGTTCGTGGCGACGTAACGCGATCAGGGCGCGGTAGTGATGCAGCACTGAATCGGGGTCATTTCGTTGGCTTTCGACGTTGATGTGCTGTGCGTTGGCCGGGATACCGATCCACGGCTCACCGCTGCTGAACCCCGCATTGGCCTCGGTGTTCCATTGCATCGGCGTGCGGCCGTTGTCCCGCGACTTCTGTTTGATCGCCGCCATGCTCGACGCCTCGGACTCACCCGCATCGCGCTTGAGGCGAAAGATATTCAGGGTTTCCACATCCCGGTATTGCTCGATCTTATCGAAGCTCGGGTTGGTCATGCCCAGTTCCTCGCCTTGGTACACATACGGCGTGCCTTGGAGGAAGTGCAGCGCAGTCGCCAGCATCTTGGCCGAGACCACGCGATGTTCGCCGTCATCGCCAAAACGCGAGACCACCCGTGGCTGGTCGTGGTTACACCAGAACAACGCGTTCCAGCCGCCACCGGCTTGCATGCCCAGTTGCCAATCGGAAAAGATCTGCTTGAGTTGCAGGAAGTCGAAGTCGGCCTTCACCCACTTCTGCATATTCGGGTAATCGACTTTCAGGTGATGAAAGTTGAAGGTCATCGACAGCTCTTTCGATTCCGGCCGCGAGTAGCGGATGCAGTGCTCAAGGCTGGTGGATGACATCTCGCCGACGTTGATCAGGTCGTGGCCTTCGAAGACTTCACGGTGCATTTCCTGCAGGTATTCGTGCACGTTGGGGCCGTCGGTGTAGAAGCGGCGGCCGTCAGTGTTGTCTTCGGGGAAATCGGCGGGCTTGGAGATCAGGTTGATCACGTCCAGGCGAAAACCGCCCACGCCCTTGTCGCGCCAGAAGCGCATCAGCTTGAACACCTCGGCGCGCACCTTGGGGTTGTCCCAATTGAGGTCGGCCTGGGTGTGGTCAAACAGGTGCAAGAAGTACTGGCCGGTTTGCGCCTCGTATTCCCAGGCCGAACCGCCGAATTTGGACTCCCAGTTATTGGGCTGGTCGCGCCAGATGTAAAAGTTGCGGTAAGGGTTGTCGAGGCTGCTGCGCGCCTGTTGGAACCACTCGTGCTCGATAGAGGTGTGGTTGACCACGATGTCGAGCATCAGCTTGATGCCGCGTTTGGCCGCTTCGCTGATCAGCAGGTCGCAGTCGGCCATGGTGCCGTAGCTGGGGTCGATGGCGTAGTAGTCGCTGATGTCGTAGCCGTTGTCGCGCTGCGGCGAGCGCAGGAACGGGGTGATCCATAGGCAATCGACGCCCAGCCATTGCAGGTAGTCGAGTTTGTCAACGATGCCCAGCAGGTCACCGGTGGCGTTACCCGCGTGGCTGTGGAAGCTTTTTGGGTAGATCTGGTAGATCACCGAGTGTTGCCAGGTTTGCATGGGGGTTCCTTCAGTAGAGTTTTGTGTTGGCTTTGAGGGCCTCATCGGGGGGCAAGCCCCCTCCCACAGGGGTGGCTCAGGCAACCCGATACCCAGGCCGAACAATCTTCATGCTCAACCCACAGGTCAAAACAAACGGCACCACAATCGCGATGACCATCCCGATCACAAAACTCGGGATGTACTGCGGAATGATCGAGATAAACCCAGGCAACCCGCCCACGCCGATAGCCGATGCCTGCACCTTGTTCAGCGACAGGAAAATACTGCCCAGCGCCGAGCCCAACAGTGCGGCATAGAACGGAAACTTGAAGCGCAGGTTCACGCCGAACATCGCCGGTTCCGTGATGCCGAAGTACGCGGAAATCGCCGAGGTGGAGGCCATGCTTTTGTCCCGCGCATTGCGGGTCATGTAGAACACGCCGAGTGCGGCGCTGCCTTGGGCCAGGTTGGACATGACGATCATCGGCCAGATAAAGGTGCCGCCCTGGGTCGAGATGAGTTGCAGGTCCACGGCAAGGAACATGTGGTGCATGCCGGTGATCACCAGCGGCGCATACAGCAGGCCGAAGATCGCCCCGCCCACCATCGGCGCCAGGTCAAACAGGGTGACCACGCCTTCGGTGATCAGGATGCCCAGGTGACGGGTCACAGGACCAATGATCGCCAGGGCCAGCACGCCGGTGACGACGATGGTGGTGATGGGCACCACCAGCAGTTGAATCGCATTGGGCACCCGCGCCCGCAGCCATTTTTCGATCACGCTCATCACATAGGCAGCCATGAGGATCGGCAGGATCTGCCCCTGATAACCCACCTTCTCAATCTTGAACCAGCCGAAAATATCGAAGTACGGCAAGCTCTGGCCATCCAACCCGGCCACGGCCTTGCCGTAGTTCCAGGCGTTGAGCAGGTCCGGGTGCACCAGCATCAGGCCGAGCACGATGCCGAGGATTTCACTGCCGCCAAAGCGCTTGGCCGCCGACCAGCCCACCAGCGCCGGCAGGAACACAAACGAGGTGTTGGCCATCAGGTTGATCAGGCTCCACAGGCCGTCCAGGTTCGGGTAGGCCTCCAGCAGCGTCTTGCCCTCGATGAACATGCCTTTGGCGCCCATCAGGTTGTTCACGCCCATCAACAGCCCGGCGATGATCAGCGCGGGCAGGATCGGCATGAACACATCGGAGAACACCCGCACCAGACGCTGCATGGCGTTGGTTTTGTCGGCGCCCTTCTTCTTCACGTCGGCGATGGTGGCGGCGGCGAGGCCGGTTTGCTCGCGCAGGGCGGCGTAGACCTTTTCCACTTCGCCGGGGCCGATCACCACCTGGAACAGGCCACCGGTAAAGAACGAACCCTTGACCAGATCGACCTGGTTCAGCGCGCTGCTGTTGACCAGGCTCGGGTCCTTGAGCGCCAAGCGCAGACGGGTCACGCAGTGGGCAGCTTGCTCAAGATTGTCGCTGCCCCCGAGGTTTTCAAGAATCTCGCGGGCGATATTGGAATAGTCGTGGCTCATGCTGGGTTTCCACTTTGATTTTTTTATTGGGGGAACGAACGCAAAAGTACTCGTACAGACGAGTTAAAGCAAAAACTCGTCTGTACGAGTTACAAATCATTGATGTTTTCTCGTCGTGAGCGCAATGGACAAAGCCCCGTCAGGCCACTAAGGTTCCTGCCTTGACCGAAAATCGGCACAGAGCCATCCCCATGAGCAAATACAACCAGATCTACACGGATCTGCTTGCCAGCATCACCACCGAACGCCTGCAACGCGGCACGCGCCTCCCCTCCGAAACCGAACTGATGGACAGCTACCAGGCCAGCCGGGGCACCGTACGTCGGGCCATCGAGCAGTTGCAGGAGCGCGGCTTCGCCCAAAAGATCCACGGCAAGGGCACCTTCGTGTTGTCCCCCAACCCCATCGAGTTCCAACTGGGCGGCATTGTCAGCTTCCACGAAACCCACGCCGACCTGGGCGATGACGTACGCACCGAAGTCGTCGAATTCACCCAGTTCCCACTGGAAGGCTCATTGCTGCAACACATCGAAGTCGAACCCGGCACCCTGATCACCCGCATCAAACGGGTACGGCGCATCGGCGGCAAACGGGTGATCCTCGACATCAACCACTTCGTCGCCGAAGTAATCCCCGGCCTGGACCAGGCGATTGCCGAACAGTCGATCTACGCGTTTATCGAACAGACGTTGCAGCTGCAAATCGCCTACGCCCAACGCACCATCGAAGCCCTGCCCCGCAGCAAGGACGACCAGGCGCACCTCGACCTCGATGGCCAAAGCCATGTAATCGTGGTGAGCAACCAGACGTTTTTGCAGGATGGGCGGCAATTTGAGTACACCGAGTCGCGGCATACGTTGGACAAGTTTTACTTTTCGGATATTGCGCGGCGGTAAACATCAGTCGGGAAGATCATTGCGCTGCGATACTCTTGGCCAGCCCTGCCGTCCACGCAGCAATCATCTTCTCCCCTACCACCGCGAACTCTGGGTGAGTGCTTTGATACGCTGAAAGCTCCGCCATCGCGCGAGTCATGCCCTCTTGCACTCTGGCAAGCAGCTCGTTGCAACGCGCCTCAGACAAATTGCACGAGCTGCGCCCGAACTGGACCAGCATCTTGCGCTTGGGCCAAGCCTTCGAACCGCCGAGCAGCAACCCCATGATGTCGTTGCTGCTGTACACGGTGGTGGTCACCAGATCATAAGCTGGTGCTAGCCAAACTTCCGCGTCTTCGGCGCAATTCTCATACAACAGGCCGTAGTTTTTAAGGTGTGCGTCACCGTTCTGGATGCCCGTAGACAGCGCCACCATCAAGAAGAAATCTTCCAGCGTTCTGGCGATACGGCTGGGCGTGACAAATGACCTGATCAGCTTCGCGCATCCCTGGTAGCTGCCGTCGTATTTCTTCGCGGTTCCCCATCCAGATAAAACGCACATATCCTCAAAACCGAGGTAGGCGTTTTCACCGATATCGA
Organism: Pseudomonas sp. 18175; assembly: GCF_050432925.1. Lineage (NCBI taxonomy): Bacteria > Pseudomonadati > Pseudomonadota > Gammaproteobacteria > Pseudomonadales > Pseudomonadaceae > Pseudomonas > Pseudomonas sp. 18175. Next base: position 251,266 of record NZ_JBKFTO010000007.1, read on the forward strand.
ACCGCTTCACCACCAGGAGTTTCCCCTGCTGGCTGAGCTGGAACTCAGGCACCTCAAGCCCACAATGGAATGCAGCCCGCATACAGAAAAACTCATTGGCCGCCAATTGTGGGAAGTCAGATTCGTTGAACGCCTTCACCAAGTGCGTCGCGCCTCGATGGGTGAGACGCTCAATGCCGGCGCCCATGTCGTCAAGGTCGCGTACCAGCACCTTGGGTTGAACACCCGACACTCCCGAGTAGGCTGCGTAGGTTTTCAGAAGGTCATCGAACAGGTCTTTGGCGCCGTCATACACCAACAGCTCGGAGAGTTTGACCTCAGGCAGTGAGTCGCCCCCCGCGTCATGGGCAACACTGATACGACCCAGTTGATGCGGGCCCACAATGCCCAGCAGCGCGAAGTCGTCAAAGCCGCGCACAGACTTGCTGAAGCGCCGCACAAGCTCGTCCTTGAGATGCCCCTCGGGGATGTGCATCTCGAACAGAGGATGAACCCCATACTCCCAGTTGTAACTCTCTAGGCGCACCGGCATGGTCAGGGAAACAGCATTCTCTTCGCCGACCGTGTCGTTGTAAGAGAAAACCGAATCGCGCCGGTCCTCCTCACCCCGCCCGAGCGTTCCAGCAGGCACACCACCTACGCCGATATATAGCCGCTCACTTTGACGGATCATGGATGCTCTCCGACTTCAGTTCATCAAGGGTTTTGCGGCGACGCTTGGGAGTGGCGGTCAACTCATACCCCAGACCTTCAAGAATCGCTGCGACTTTTCGGATACCCACTTCTGGAATGGTATTGTTTTCAATCCCCGAGATGGTCGCCCGGCTCATGCCATGCCGTTGCGCGAGCTGGCCCTGTGAAAGGCCGGCGGCCTTGCGCAGGTTCTTGATCAGTGTTCCTAGCTCACCCATATCAAAATGCATCCTATATAATGCATAAATCAATAAAAATAATATATGCATCCTATAGGATGCAATAATATTTGAATAGTCCCCCCTTCACGCAGAACGCGATTGAAAAAACCTCGTCTCCCATAAAAACAAAACCCCGGCACCAGGCCGGGGTTTTGTCATTCAGCATTCACCTGCTAGTGCAGGATCACTCCCATTCAATGGTCGCTGGCGGCTTGCTCGACACGTCATAAGTAACGCGCGAGATGCCTTCGATCTCATTGATGATACGGCCGCTGACAGTTTCCAGCAGTTCGTACGGCAGGTGTGCCCAACGAGCGGTCATGAAGTCGATGGTTTCTACGGCACGCAGGGCAACAACCCAGGCGTAACGACGGCCATCGCCTACCACGCCAACCGATTTCACCGGCTGGAACACCACGAACGCCTGGCTGACTTTGTGGTACCAGTCGGCTTTGCGCAGTTCTTCGATGAAGATGTGGTCGGCGCGACGCAGCAGGTCGGCGTATTCCTTCTTCACTTCACCCAGGATGCGCACGCCCAGGCCCGGGCCTGGGAATGGGTGGCGGTAGACCATGTCGTACGGCAGGCCCAGTTCCAGGCCCAGACGGCGGACTTCGTCCTTGAACAGTTCGCGCAGCGGTTCTACCAGCTTGAGGTTCATTTCCTCAGGCAGGCCACCCACGTTGTGGTGGGACTTGATCACGTGGGCCTTGCCGCTCTTGGCGCCAGCCGACTCGATCACGTCAGGGTAGATGGTGCCCTGGGCGAGGTACTTGATGTTGTCCAGTTTGTTGGACTGGGCATCGAATACGTCGATGAAGGTGCGGCCGATGATCTTGCGCTTCTTCTCTGGGTCGGACTCGCCGGCCAGGTTGTTGAGGAACTGGTCCTCGGCGTTGGCGCGGATCACCTTGACGCCCATGTTCTCGGCGAACATGGCCATCACTTGCTCACCTTCGTGCAGACGCAGCAGGCCGTTGTCGACGAAGACGCAGGTCAGTTGGTCGCCAATGGCTTTGTGCAGCAGGGCCGCTACCACGGAGGAGTCAACGCCGCCAGACAGGCCCAGCAGTACGTTGTCGGTGCCGACCTGGGCGCGAACCTGGGCGATGGCGTCTTCAGCAATTTTCGACGGGGTCCACAGGGCTTCACACTCGCAGATGTCGAGGATGAAGCGCGACAGGATGCGCCCGCCTTGCTTGGTGTGGGTCACTTCCGGGTGGAACTGCACGCCGTAGTAACGACGCTCGTCGCTGAACATGCCGGCGATCGGGCAGCTCGGGGTGCTGGCCAGGATGTGGAAGTCTTCCGGCATCTTGGTGACCTTGTCACCGTGGCTCATCCACACGTCGAGGCCGAACAGGCCGTCGGCGTCAACGTGGTCTTCGATGCCGTCCAGCAGGCGGCTCTTGCCAACCACGTCGACACGGGCATAACCGAATTCACGCAGCTCGGAACCTTCAACCTTGCCGCCCAGTTGCTCGGCCATGGTCTGCATGCCGTAACAGATACCGAAGACGGGCACGCCCAGGTCGAACACGGCTTGCGGGCAGCGCGGGCTGTTGGCTTCGTGCACGGACTCGGGTCCACCGGCGAGGATGACGCCTTTAGGTGCGAATTCGCGGATCGCTTCGTCATCCATGTCGAACGGGTGCAGTTCGCAGTACACGCCGATTTCACGCACGCGGCGGGCGATCAGTTGGGTGTACTGGGAACCGAAGTCGAGGATCAGGATGCGGTGGGCGTGAATGTCGAGGGCCATGAAGTCAGTCTCGTCTAATGAATCAGAAACAACTCGGGGCTGAAAGAACAGCCCCGGTTACTTAACGTTTTGCAGAAAGCATCAACCTACGCGGTAGTTTGGCGCTTCCTTGGTGATCTGCACGTCGTGGACATGGGATTCAGCCATGCCGGCGCCGGTGATCCGTACGAACTCTGGCTTGGTGCGCATTTCTTCGATGTCGGCGCTGCCGGTGTAGCCCATCGAGGAACGCAGGCCGCCCATCAGTTGATGGATGATCGCGCTCAGGGTGCCTTTATAAGGAACACGGCCTTCGATGCCTTCCGGAACAAGCTTCTCGGCGCCTGCCGAGGAGTCCTGGAAGTAACGGTCGGAAGAACCTTGCGCCTGGGACATGGCGCCCAGCGAACCCATGCCACGGTAAGCCTTGTAGGAACGGCCCTGGAACAGTTCGATCTCGCCTGGCGCTTCTTCGGTACCGGCGAACATCGAGCCCATCATCACGCAGGAAGCACCGGCAACGATGGCCTTGGACAGGTCACCGGAGAAACGGATGCCGCCGTCGGCGATCAACGGCACACCGGTGCCTTCAAGGGCAGCGGCGACGTTGGCGATGGCGCTGATTTGCGGCACGCCTACACCAGCAACGATACGGGTGGTGCAGATCGAGCCTGGGCCGATACCGACCTTGACCGCATCCGCGCCCGCTTCGGCCAGGGCCTTGGCAGCGGCGCCGGTGGCGATGTTGCCGCCGATCACTTGGACGTCAGGGAAGTTCTGCTTGACCCAACGCACGCGGTCGATCACGCCTTTGGAGTGGCCGTGGGCAGTGTCAACCACTACCACGTCAACACCAGCAGCAACCAGCGCAGCAACGCGGTCGCCGGTGTCTTTACCGGTGCCGACAGCGGCGCCAACGCGCAGACGACCTTGGTCATCCTTGCTGGCCAGCGGGTAAGCCTTGGCTTTTTCGATGTCGTTGACGGTCATCATGCCTTTGAGGGCGAATTTGTCGTCGACGATCAGCACGCGCTCGATGCGGTGCTTGTGCAGCAGTTCGCGTACGTCGTTCTTGTCGGCGCCTTCCTTGACAGTGACCAGACGCTCTTTGGGCGTCATCACTTCACGGACGGTAACTTCAAGACGGTTTTCGAAACGCACGTCACGGGAGGTGACGATGCCGACCAGGTCGCCATCATGCAGCACCGGAACACCGGAGATGTTGTGCAGGCGGGTCAGGTCGAACAGGTCACGCACGGTGGCGTCGGCTTCGATAGTGATGGGGTCTTTGACCACACCGGCTTCGTAACGCTTGACCTTGCGCACTTCGGCAGCTTGCTGCTCGATGGTCATGTTCTTGTGGATGATGCCGATGCCGCCTTCCTGAGCCATGGCAATTGCCAAACGGGCTTCAGTGACGGTGTCCATGGCAGCGGAAACCAGTGGAATATTCAGCTCGATGCCACGGGTTAGGCGGGTCTTGAGACTGACTTCGTTAGGAAGCACCTCGGAATAACCGGGCACTAGGAGAATGTCGTCGAATGTCAGAGCTTCTTGGCTGATACGCAGCATCGCGGGGGCTCCCGAGCGGGAAAATGGAAGCGCGCCATTATATACATGCACCCCGTCTGGCTCAATGTAAAACTCTGACAAACTTGGTAATACTGATAGATGGATTAAAGTTCGACTTTGACCCAACTCATCTTCTGGTCCAGCCAATCGGCAAACTCATCGATAAAACTCTGCTTGAACCCCGCCTCCGCCCAGTTATTGAAGATGAATCCCAGGTTGGAAAACCCGCATTCCTGTAGGAACAGAAACCCGTTGATGTCATCTTCATGCCCACACAGCGGGCAGGTGAAGTTGTCGGTGTGGCCGGGCATCCAGTCTTCCAGGCTTTCGAACAGCGCCTCGCCGACTTCCTTGCGACATTCCGGGCAGCCGGCTTCTTCGAGAAAGCCCTTGGCTGGCGTGTAGATGCAGCGTTTGTAGATGATTTCCAGGCCGTTGACCGGCTCGTTGAACGGCAGCGCTTCGGGGTGCAGCACCACGGCGCGGGCACCATCGGCCAAGGCGTAGCCCATGCGGTTGCCGGTACGGCCACAGGTGGTGAGTTCTTCCTTGATGATGTTCTTGCGCACCAGCCAACGCACGATCGCCCGGGCGCGGGGTTCGTGGACGGGCAAGGTGGAGATTTTCGGGACAAGGATGCTTTGGGAGTTCATGGGAGTCCTGCGGTGTGGCTGCTGACGCCATCGGGGGCAAGCCCCCTCCCACATTTGAATTGTGAATGCTTTCAAGTGTGGGAGGGGGCTTGCCCCCGATGAGGCCCTAAAGGCTGGCAGCTTAATCCCTACCTCACTCAGGTCAAGCACTCAAATACCGCCCAATCAACGCAACCCCACTGGCCAGCACCAACCAGGTCACCAACCGCACGAACGCCTCCCGCGACATGCGCATGGTCAACCTACGCCCACACCACAACCCCAATACCATCGCCGGCAACAGGCACACCGCCAGCAACAACAACGGCAAATCCGCATACACCCCGGCAATCAGGAACAAGCTCAGGCGCACCACCGTGCTGCAACTGATCAACGCACTCTGGGTGGCCCGCGCCGCGTCTTTGGGCAAACGGCTGTTCAGGTAGATCGCATATAAAAAGCCGCCACTGCCAAACAGTGCGCCAAACAACCCGCCGACCGTACCCATGGGCACCGACCAACCCGCCGCCAACTGCGTCGGCCGCGCCTTTACCGTCAGGCTGTAGATCGCATAGGCGCTGATAAACAGCCCCATCAGCAGCAGCAACAAGTCCGAATGCAGGTTGAGCAAAAACACCACGCCCAGCGTGCAACCGATAGCCATGCACGGCAGCAAGCGCAACAGCTCCGGCTTGTTCACCTCCCTTCGCGATTGCAGCAAGTTGCCAAACGCCGCGACAAAATCCAGCAGCACCAGCAGTGGAATGATCTTCGACAGCGGCATAAACAGGATCAGGACCGGCCCCGCCACCAGCGCCGTACCAAACCCGGCGATGCCAAACACGATATACGCCACCACCACACCCAGGCCGATCAGCAGCCACTCCACTCCGCTAAACGACCACTGGCTCATCAGCTCAACCGGGCTCATGGGTTATTCCTTTAAAGAGATGACCTCACTTTAGCCATCGGCGAGTGTTGCGACTAATATCTTCAAAGCCCATTACTCATCTCGAAAAGGCATGACGCGTGATCTCAACCCGCCAACTGCGGTACTTCGTCGAAATCGCCGACAGCGGTAGCTTCAGCGCCGCCGCCGAGCGCCTGTTCGTGGCGCAATCGGCCCTGAGCCGGCAGATCAAGGAGCTGGAGACCCAGCTGCAAACCCCGCTGTTCGAACGCACCGCACGCCAGCCTCGACTGACGGCAGCCGGTGAAGCCTTTTACCCACGGGCACGCAACCTTCTGGGTGAACTGCTCAAGGCCAGCGAGATGGCCACCCAAGTTGGCAACGGCCAACTCGGCACGCTGCGTTTGAGCCATTCGAGTACCGTGCCGATGAGCGGCCCGTTGCTGCAAGGCATCAGTACCTGGCTGGAACGCTGCTCCGGCGTGTCGATGGATATCGTCAAACTGTCTTCCGAAGCGCAGTTGGAGGAAATCGCCGACGGCCGCCTGGAAGTAGGATTGTTGCGCCTGCCGGTATTGCGCCAGCGTGAAGGCGTACGCGTGACGCCTTTATATAGCGAACAACTGTTGCTGGCGGTACCGCCGAATCATCCGCTAGCGAACAGCGATACGCCGATAGAACTGGAACAACTCAAGAACGAAGCGTTTATCTCCATCCCCCACCCACAGCGCGGCGGGTTGAGCTATCTGTCGGCCGAGTTGTGCATGCGCGCGGGATTTTTCCCCAAGGCGGCGCGGGTGATGTCGCGCAAGACCACCCAGTTGCAACTGATCCAAGCGGGCTTCGGTATTGCCTTGTTACCAAAATCCATGCAGGACATTTCTCCTTCAAGTGTGCGTTTTTTGCCCCTGGCCGACCCGGACTGCCTCAGTACCGTGGCCCTGGCCTGCGCGCAGAAGCCAAGCGCATTGGTGGAGCAGTTCTGTCAAACCCTGCACGAATGCCTATAAACTGCCGCCCATGATCAAAGACCCGTTTGCCCGCCTGGGCCTGGACCGCGAAGTCCTTACTGTCAGCCAACTCAACGGCCGTGCGCGGGTGTTGCTGGAAGACGTATTCACCAATATCTGGGTCGAAGGCGAAATCTCCAACCTCGCCCGCCCGGCCTCCGGCCATGTGTATTTCACCCTCAAGGACAGCGGCGCCCAGGTGCGTTGCGCGTTGTTCCGCAACAACGCGGCGCGGGTGCGCCAGGCGTTGAAGGACGGCTTGGCAGTGAAAGTGCGCGGCAAGGTCTCGCTGTTCGAGGGCCGTGGCGACTACCAGTTGATTCTCGACACGGTGGAGCCGGCCGGTGATGGTGCGTTGCGCCTGGCGTTTGATGCATTGAAGGAAAAACTCAGCGCCGAAGGCCTGTTCAGTGCCGAGCGCAAGGTGCCGCTGCCGGCCCATCCTCGGCGCATTGGCATCATCAGTTCGCCCACTGGCGCGGTGATCCGCGACATCATCAGTGTGTTCCGCCGTCGGGCGCCGAACATTGAACTGACGCTGATCCCCACCGCCGTGCAAGGCCGCGAAGCTATCTCGCAGATTGTAAGAGCGCTGAAACTGGCAGATGCCCGTGGCTTTGATGCGCTGATCCTGGCCCGTGGCGGCGGTTCGCTGGAAGACCTTTGGTGCTTCAACGAAGAGGCCGTAGTCCGTGCGGTGGATGCGTGCGTCACGCCGATTGTCAGTGCCGTCGGCCATGAGACCGATGTGTCCATCAGCGACTTCGTGGCGGACGTGCGCGCCCCTACTCCCTCCGCCGCAGCCGAATTGCTCGCACCGGACGCCAGCCATTTGGTGCGCCAGGTCGAGAACCTGCACCGCCGCCTGGTGATGCTGATGCGCAACCGCCTGAGCCACGACCGCCTGCGCCTGGAAGGCATGGCCCGGCGCCTGCGTCACCCCGGCGAGCGCCTGCGCCAACAGGCCCAACGCCTGGATGACCTGGACATGCGCCTGCGCCGTGCGTTCGAGCGCAACCTCAATACCCGTCGTGAGCGCCTGATCCGCCTGGAAACCCGCCTCGCCGGCCAACACCCTGGCCGCCAATTGGCCCTGCTGCGCCAACGCCTGGACAGCCTCGCCGAACGCCTGCCCCGCGCCATGCGCGAAGGCCTCAAGGCGCGCCGCTTGCAACTGCAAAGCCAGGTGCAGACGTTGCAGGTGGTGAGCCCGCTGGCGACCTTGGGTCGCGGCTACAGCATCCTGCTAGACGAGCGCGGCCAGGCCATTCGCAATGCCGCGCAAACCCACACCGGCCAACGCCTGACCGCGCGCCTCGGTGAAGGCCAATTGCAGGTGCGGGTGGAAGACAACCACCTGACACCCGTCACCCTTTCGTTATTGGATTGATTGATGCCTCGTCTATTTAGCCTGTTGATGTTGTTGTGCTTTGCCCTTAACGCCCACGCCGACAGCTACATCACCCGCACCTTGAACAAACCGGTGCCGGGTGGTGTTGCAGTGGTTGAGTTGGGTCCTTCGGCGGCAGCGCCGAAAGCCACGTACCAGGGCAAGCCGGTACTGGTGGTGAAGGAGCAGGACAACTGGCTGGCAATTGTCGGCATCCCGTTGACGGTCAAGCCGGGCAATGAACGCATCACCAGTGGCGGCCGCAGCCTGCCGTTTATCGTCGGCTACAAAAAGTATCCGGAACAACGCATTACCTTGAAGAACAAAAGCCAGGTCAACCCCGAACCAGCACAGCTCAAACGCATCGAGGCGGAACTGGCGGTGCAGATCAAGGCTTACCGCAGTTTCAGCCCGAACCTGCCGAGCAACCTGGTGTTGGACAAACCCGTGAATGGCCCGCTGTCGAGCAAGTTCGGCGTGCGCCGCTTCTTCAATGGCGAGGAGCGCAACCCGCACTCGGGTCTGGACTTTGCCGTACCGGCTGGCACACCGATCAAGACCCCAGCGAACGGCAAAGTGATTCTGGTGGGCAACTACTTCTTCAACGGCAACACCGTGTTCGTCGACCACGGCCAGGGCTTTATCAGCATGTTCTGCCATATGTCGAAGATCGACGTAAAAGTGGGTGATCAACTGACGCGCGGCGACGTGGTCGGCAAGGTCGGCGCGACAGGCCGCGCGACCGGGCCACACATGCATTGGAATGTCAGCCTCAACGATGCGCGGGTGGACCCGGCGATCTTTATCGGCGCGTTCCAGCCCTGAAACGCTCGATTGCGCGCCCGATAATGGGCGCGCAATTAAAACCAACACCCAACTCAACCTCAAGCATAAAATCTCGTTTCCTACGCAGATAGAAGAACTTCTCTCAATTTTTATCGACTGCTTGCCATCTTTCACCTCGGCGGTTAGGGTTGAGCTTATGAAAACCTCTCACACCCTCATTCAGCTCCGCCAGCACCGCAGCCTGTGCCTTGTCAGCGCACGACTGCCAGGCTGAATCGATCTGCCTCGTCCCAAGCTTCGTCCCCAATAACAGTTCCACGGCAGGCCGCCTCTTCTCGGCCCCTAAACAAAGGATTTCCCGATGAGCATGCTCAAAGACCCGTCTTCGAAATACCGTGCGTTTCCGACCATCGATATCCCGGACCGCACCTGGCCTTCGAAAACCATCACCACCGCGCCGATCTGGTGCAGCTCCGACCTGCGTGATGGCAACCAGTCGCTGATCGAGCCGATGGACGCCGCGAAGAAGCTGCGTTTTTGGAAGACCCTGGTATCGGTAGGCGTGAAGGAAATCGAAGCGTCGTTCCCGGCCGCGTCGCAAACCGACTTCGACTTCGTGCGTACCCTGATCGAAGACGGCCACATCCCCGAGGACACCACCATCCAGGTGCTGACCCAGGGCCGTGAAGACTTGATCGCGCGCACGTTTGAATCCCTGCGCGGCGCCAAAAAAGCCATCGTGCACCTGTACAACGCCACGTCGCCGTCCTTCCGCCGTATCGTGTTCAACCAGGACAAGGACGGCATCAAGGCCATCGCAGTCAACGCGGCCAAGCTGTTCGTCAAATACGCTGCCCAGCAGCCAGAAACCCAGTGGACCTTCGAATACTCCCCGGAGACCTTCAGCGCCACTGAACTGGAGTTCGCCAAGGAAGTCTGTGACGCGGTGATCGAGGTCTGGAACCCGACGCCCGAGCACAAGATGATCCTCAACCTGCCCGCCACCGTTGAGTGCGCTACGCCGAATATCTATGCCGACCAGATCGAGTGGTTCGGTCGTCACATCAACCGCCGTGACAGCGTGATCATCAGCCTGCACACCCACAACGACCGTGGCACTGGCGTTGCCGCCACCGAGCTGGGTCTGATGGCCGGCGCCGACCGTGTCGAAGGCTGCCTGTTCGGCAACGGCGAGCGTACCGGTAACGTCGACCTGGTGACCGTGGCACTGAACATGTACACCCAGGGCCTGGACCCACAGCTGGACTTCTCCGACATCGACGGCGTGCGCAAGGTGGTCGAGGAGTGCAACCAGATCCAGGTGCACCCACGTCATCCGTATGTAGGCGACTTGGTGCACACCGCCTTCTCCGGCTCCCACCAGGATGCGATCCGCAAGGGCTTCGCCCAGCAGAAAGACGACGCCCTGTGGGAAGTGCCGTACTTGCCGATCGACCCGGCCGACATTGGTCGCAGCTACGAAGCCGTGATCCGTGTAAACAGCCAGTCGGGCAAGGGCGGCATCGCCTATCTGCTGGAGCAGGAATACGGCATCAGCCTGCCACGCCGCATGCAGATCGAGTTCAGCCAAGTGGTACAGGCCGAAACCGACCGCGTGGGCCTGGAGATGACCGCACCGCAGATCTACGCCTTACTGCAGCGTGAATACCTGCAAGCCAACACCCCGTACGCGCTGGTCAGCCATCGCTTGCAGGAAGAGAACGGCAACAGCTTTGTCGAGGTGGAAGTCTCGGGCAAAGGCCAAGGCGAAACCAACCTGCACTGGAAAGGCAAAGGCAACGGCGCATTGGAAGCCCTGGTGGCTGGCCTGCCGATTGGCGTGGAGATCATGGACTACAACGAGCACGCGATTGGTTCGGGCACCAATGCCAAGGCTGCGGCCTATATTGAGCTGCGCGTAAACGGCGAGCGTCCGGTGCATGGTGTGGGTATTGATGAAAACATCACTACTGCCAGCTTCAAGGCGCTGTTCAGTGCGCTGAACCGCTCGTTGAGCCAGCAGGAAGCGAAAGCGGCGTAACGACTGCCGAAATGTGAAAGGCCCCTGGGTGTGAGTCCAGGGGCCTTTTTATTTGAGGGGTGTGGTGATAGTTCTGGCCTCTTCGCGAGCAAGCCCGCTCCCACATTTGACTGCATTCTGTCTGTAGGAATGCGGTCAAATGTGGGAGCGGGCTTGCTCGCGAATGCGGTATGTCAGACAAACTGAAAGTTATCGGCATCCAGATTCGCCGGAAACCGTGTGCGATACGCCGCCAACTCTGCCGCATCCAGGCACACCTGAAACACGCCATCCGCCTCCCCCGCACTCAGCAGGGTCTCGCCCTGAAAGTCCAGCACTTGGCTGTCACCGGTGTAGGCAAAGCCCTTGCCGTCGGTGCCGACCCGATTCACCGCCGCCACGTAACACAGGTTCTCGATAGCCCGCGCCGGCAGCAGACGGTTCCAATGCAAGCGCCGCGCCCCCGGCCAATTGGCGGTGTACAGCAGCAGATCGGTGTCCTGGGCATCGCGACTCCAGACCGGGAAGCGCAGGTCGTAGCAAATCAGCGGTCGAATGCGCCAGCCCTTCAATTCGAACTGCACTTGGCGCTCACCGGGGGTGTAGTGATTGTGTTCACCCGCCATACGGAACAGATGGCGTTTGTCATAGTGCAACACCTCACCATCCGGCCGCGCCCACAGCAGGCGGTTGCGGTGGCTGCCGTCGGCGGCCTGGATGATCACACTGCCGGTGATCACCGCGTTGTACTTGGCCGCCTGGGCCTGGAGCCAGCGATGGGTCGGGCCGTGTTCCGGCTCGGCGAGCGTGGCCGACTCCATGGAGAAACCGGTGGTGAACATCTCCGGCAACACGATCAGGTCAGCGCCCCGGGCCTGCTCCAGCAGCAGCTCAAAATGCTCAAGATTGGCTTGACGGTCATGCCAGACCAAGCTGGTCTGCACCAGGGCGATGTTCAGATTCGACAATGCACTCAGATCACGCATAGTTTTTCGGCCGCTTGTCGCAGCGTCTCCTCGCGTTTGGCAAAGCACAAGCGCACCAGGCGCTGGCCTTGGGGTGGGGTCTGGTAGAACACCGAGACAGGAATGGTCGCCACGCCGTGTTCGCGGGTCATCCACAGGGACATGGCCACGTCGTCCAAGTCCGGGCGGATCTGTGAGTAATCCACTAGTTGGAAGTAGGTGCCGGTTACTCGGCTAAAGCTGAAGCGGGACGGCGCCAACAGGTCGCAGAACAGGTCGCGCTTGGCCTGGTAGAAGGCTGGCAACTCGTCCACGTGTTCCGGGTGGTCGGCCATGAAGTCGGCCAACGCGAACTGCAACGGCGTCACACCGCAGAAGTTGACGTATTGGTGCACCTTCCGCAGTTCGGCAGTCAGAGCGGGCGGCGCAACCACGTAGCCGGTTTTCCAGCCGGTGACGTGGTAGGTCTTGCCAAAGGAGCTGACCACGAACGCACGCTGATACAGTTCTTCGTGGGCCAATACGCTGACGTGAGGCACGCCATCGAATACCAGGTGTTCGTAAACCTCGTCACTGACCAGGTAGATATCGCGGTCGCGGATCAACTCGGCCAACTGGTCCAGCTCGGCACGGCTGATCAAGGCGCCTGTGGGGTTGTGTGGGGTGTTGAGGATGATCATGCGTGTGCGTGGCGACAGCGCCGCCTTGATCTGCTCAAAGTCCAGCGCAAAGCCTTGCAGGCTCAACTGCACATGCACACAACGCCCACCCGCCAGTTCGACCGAAGGTTCGTAGCTGTCGTAGCTGGGGTCGAACACGATGACCTCATCGCCAGCGCGAATCACGGCCTGGATCGCACAGAAAATGGCGGCGGTGGCCCCCGGGGTGATGGTCACTTCGCTGTCGGCATTCACGGTGGCGCCATAGCTGCGGGCGATCTTGGCCACCACTTGCTGACGCAGCGCCGGCAGGCCAGTCATTGGAGAGTATTGGTTATGCCCTCTGGCAACGTGCTTGCCCACCGCATCGAGCAAACCCTGGGGGCCATTGAAGTCCGGGAAGCCCTGGGACAGGTTGAGCGCGCCGGTTTCGGCAGCGAGTTGCGACATGGTGGTGAAAATAGTCGTGCCGACATTCGGCAGCTTGCTGGTGATCATCGAAAGGCCCCTGCAGGTGAGCCCCAAGTTTTAAGCTGCCCGTTGCATCGGGTCAAGGTACAAACCGTCGCGTACAAAAAAGGGCTCCAAAGGAGCCCTCTCTTGCAGCTTGACGCTTACAACTTGAAGCTGCCGTTATTTCTTATCACGGCGCTTCTTGTCGGCCTTCTTGTGGTGAGTCATCAAACGACGCTTCTTGTTCACCTGACGGTCAGTCAGTGTGTTCTTGTTGCCTTCGTATGGGTTCTCACCGCCCTTGAACTCGATACGGATCGGCGTACCGACCAGTTTCAAGACACGGCGATAGGTGTTTTCCAGGTAACGCACGTAGGACTTTGGCACCTTCTCGATCTGGTTACCGTGGATCACGATAATCGGCGGGTTGGCACCACCCAAGTGGGCGTAACGCAGTTTGATCCGGCGGTTGTTGACCATCGGCGGCGCGTGCTCGCCAACGGCGTCTTCCAGGATCTGGGTGAGGCGGTTGGTCGGCCAGCGGGTAACCGCGGACTTGAACGAGTTCTGCACGGACGCGTAGAGGTTGCCCACGCCGGTACCGTGCAGTGCCGAGATAAAGTGGATATCGGCGAACTCAACAAAGAACAGGCGGCGCTGCAGCTCGATCTTGACGAAATCGCGCTCGCTCGGCGTCATGCCGTCCCACTTGTTGATTGCGATCACCAGGGCGCGACCGGCTTCCAGGGCAAAGCCCAGCAAGTTGAGGTCGTGGTCCACCACGCCTTCGCGGGCGTCCATCACAAAGATCACCACGTTGGCGTCTTTGATCGCTTGCAGGGTTTTGACCACGGAGAACTTTTCAACTTCTTCGTGGATCTTGCCGCGCTTGCGCACACCGGCGGTGTCGATCAGCGTGTACTTCTCGTCATTACGCTCAAACGGGATGTAGATACTGTCACGGGTGGTGCCGGGCTGGTCATAGACGATAACCCGGTCTTCACCGAGCATACGGTTGACCAGAGTCGACTTGCCAACGTTCGGGCGGCCGATGATAGCGATCTTGATACCGTCTTTTTCGCTCGGGCCAGGAATGCGCTTGGCTTCCTCGCCTTCGGCAACGATTTCTTCTTCGCCTTCTTCTTCCTCGGCATCATCCTTAGGGAAATCACGCAGGGCGATTTCCAGCATCTGGGTGATACCACGACCGTGGGCACCGGCGACCGGGATCGCGTCGCCCAGGCCCATCGGGCTGAATTCGGCACGGGCCGCCTCAGGATCGATGTTGTCGATCTTGTTGGCGATCAAGTAGGAACGCTTGTTGCGCTTGCGCAGGTGCTCGCCAATCATTTGGTCGGCAGCGGTGTAGCCCGCACGGGCGTCCACCAGGAACAACACGACATCGGCTTCTTCAATGGCGAGCAGGGACTGCTCGGCCATTTTTTCGTCCATGCCATGCTCGTCACCGGAGATACCACCGGTGTCGACAATAATGTAGGAGCGCCCTTGCCACTTTGCCTCACCGTATTGGCGATCACGGGTCAGACCGGACAAGTCGCCAACGATGGCGTCACGAGTCCTGGTCAGGCGGTTGAACAAGGTGGACTTGCCGACGTTAGGTCGGCCCACCAGGGCGATTACGGGAACCATGCGGCTCTCCACTTCGTTATTTCAGAAAATACAAAAGCCGCTGCATGGCAGCGGCTGGTGCTCGACTGTAGGAGCGAGCTTGCTGTGGCGAGGGAGCTTGCTCCCGCTGGGCTGCGCAGCAGCCCCAAAACCATATGATCGAGACACATCAGGTGTATCCGGTTAGCCGGTTTGGGAGCGCTTCGCACTCCAGCGGGAGCAAGCTCCCTCGCCACATGTTGCTGGCTCCTACAGGTGAAGCTGCTTGAGGGTCACCCCCAAGCATAGTTCTTACTTGATGGTCAGGGCTTCCAGCTTGCCGCTGTTGCCAAACACATAAAGCATGTTACCCACGACCAGCGGACGAGCACGCAGGCCGNTCCCTCGCCACATGTTGCTGGCTCCTACAGGTGAAGCTGCTTGAGGGTCACCCCCAAGCATAGTTCTTACTTGATGGTCAGGGCTTCCAGCTTGCCGCTGTTGCCAAACACATAAAGCATGTTACCCACGACCAGCGGACGAGCACGCAGGCCGTCGCTGTCGATACGCTCGCGACCGACAAAGCGACCGTCCACCTGGCTCAGCAGGTGCAGGTAGCCTTCAAAGTCGCCGACCGCAACGTAGCTGGAGAACACTTCTGGTGCCGACAGCTGACGGCGGGCCAGGGAATCGTTGCTCCACAGTGCAGTGGTGGAACGCTCGTCGACACTTTCAACAGTGCCGGACGCCAGGCTTACGTAGACGCTGCCAAACCCTTGGGCGACACCCGCGTAGCTGGAAGCATCACGCTGCCAGTTGACGCGACCGCTCTGCAGGTCCAGTGCTGCTACGCGGCCCTGGTAAGTGGCGACGTAGAGGGTTTCACCCGACAGCAGCAGGCCGCCGTCGATGTCCACTACGCGATCCAGTTCGGAACGACCTTGTGGGATAGCCACACGGGTTTCCCAGGCCGGCACGCCGTTCTGGGTATCGAGGGCGACTACTTTACCGGTGGACAGGCCTGCAACGGCCAGATTGTTGGTCACAACCGGACCACTGGTACCGCGCAAGGTCAACACCGCTGGGGTGCTGTCGTACAACCAACGCTGTTCGCCGGTGCTGGCGTCGAGGCCGATCACACGGTCGTCCTGGGTTTGCACCACGACGATATCGCCGTTGGTGGCAGGCGGTGCGAGCACTTCACTGGTCACGCGAGCGCGCCATTTCTCTTCACCGGTGCTGGAATCCAGGGCAACCACTTCGCCCTTGAGCGTGCCAAGCATCACCAAGCCGTAACCCACGCCAACGGCGCCGGATACAGGCAGTTCAAGGTCTTTCTTCCACTTCACGTCACCGTTCATGCGATCCATCGAGATCACAACGCCGGTCACGTCAGCGGCCACAATGCTGTCACCGTCGATTGCCGGTACCAACATGTTGTAGGTGTCACCCTGGCCGTCACCGATGGAGCGGCTCCACTGCTTTTGCAAGACCACTTCTTCTTTGAAGCTGGTCAGCTCCGCAGGCGGCAGTTCTTTTTTACTGTTGCTGCTGCAACCCGCGGCCAGAACGGCCAGAGCCAGCAATGCTGCATGTTTCCAACGGATCACGTCACGCATCCCCTTTGGCCAAGTCGTCCAGCTTGATTTGTAAGCCACCGACCGCCGCTTCATCAGACAGCGCCGCCTTGGCTTTTTGGTACGCAGCATTGGCTTCGTCGGTACGACCCAATTGGACCAATAGGTCGCCCTTGAGCTCTTCGCGAGTGGCTACAAATGCCTTGTCAGCATCGCCGTCGAGCAACTTGAGTGCTTCGTCAGCCTTGTTCTGTGCCGCCAGTACTTGAGCCAGGCGCTGACGTGCGATTTCACCCAGGGTCGGGTTGGTCGGTTTGTCGGCGATGGCCTTCAGTTCTGCGGCTGCGTCATCCAGCTTGCCGGTATCGACCGCAACTTTCGCGACGAACAGGCTGCCGTATTGGGCGTAGGTGCTACCGCCAAATTCGTTTTTCAGCTTGCCGGCCAGGTCTGCAACTTGCGCAGGGTCTGGCTTGCCGTCTGGCGTCAGCGTGGTTTCCAGCAATTGTTGATAGAGGATCGAGGCGCCTTGGGACTGGTTGGCCTGATACTTGGTCCAGGCTTGCCAGCCGAACACCACCACTAAAGCCAGCAGGCCGCCAGTAACCAGGGGCTTGCCGTTACGCTGCCACCAGTCCTTGAATTCGGCCAGTTGCTCATCATCAGTACTCGACACCCCAATACTCCTTAATCGCTAAATTCGGCTGTTCGACAGCTTCAACCCTGCACAACGCAGGTGGCCAAGTGCGCAGCGAGCGCATCAAAGGCAATGTTCTGTTGCTCGCCCTGGCCACGCAGGGGTTTGAAACCTATCACTTGCTGGGCCAATTCGTCATCGCCGAGGATCAGTGCATACAGCGCACCGCTCTTGTCGGCTTTCTTGAACTGGCTCTTGAAGCTGCCGGCGCCGGCATTGACCTGCAGGCGCAGGTTGGGCAGTTGGTCGCGGACTTTTTCGCTCAAGGCCAGGGCAGCCAATTCGGCGGCCTCGCCAAAAGCACAAAGGTACACGTCCACCTGCCGGGAGATTTCTTCCGGGACCTTCTCCAGGGTTTCCAGCAGCAGGATCAGGCGCTCGATGCCCATGGCAAAGCCCACGCCAGTGGTCGGCTTGCCGCCCATCTGCTCGACCAGACCGTCGTAGCGCCCCCCAGCGCACACAGTGCCCTGGGCGCCGAGTTTGTCGGTGACCCACTCGAACACGGTCTTGCTGTAGTAATCGAGGCCACGCACCAGCTTGGTGTTGATCACGAACGGAATACCGGCCGCATCCAGGCGAGCTTTGAGGCCCTCGAAGTGAATGCGCGATTCGTCGTCCAGGTAGTCGGCCATTTTCGGCGCGTTGACCAAAACGGCCTGGGTATCGGCGTTCTTGGTGTCCAGAACGCGCAACGGGTTGGTTTTCAGACGGCGCTGGCTGTCTTCGTCCAACTTGTCCAGGTGGGCCGACAGGTATTCGACCAGGGCCACTTTGTAGCGACCGCGGGATTCGCTGGTGCCCAGGCTGTTGAGTTCAAGCTTGACTGCGTCGCGGATGCCCAGCAGGCCCCACAGGCGCCAGGTCAGCACGATCAACTCGGCGTCGATGTCCGGGCCATCAATGTTGAACACCTCCAGGCCGATCTGGTGAAACTGGCGATAACGGCCTTTCTGCGGACGCTCGTGACGGAACATCGGGCCGATGTACCACAGTTTCTGCGGCTGGCCAGCACCGGTGAGGCCGTGCTCAAGCACAGCGCGCACGCACGCAGCGGTACCTTCCGGACGCAGGGTCAGGGAGTCGCCGTTGCGGTCTTCAAAGGTGTACATCTCTTTTTCAACGATGTCGGTCACTTCACCGATGGAGCGCTTGAACAGCTCGGTGAATTCGACGATCGGCATGCGGATCTGCTTGTAACCGTAGTTATCCAGCAGGCGCGCGACAGTGCTCTCAAAGTAGCGCCACAGCGGCGTCTGCTCAGGCAGGATGTCGTTCATGCCACGAATGGCTTGCAGAGACTTGCTCACATCAAATCCTTAAATTCGTTCTTAGCCGCGCGCGATCAGCGCTGCGTCAGCCGCGACCTTCTCGGCCGCTTTCTCGCGGATCAGCCTTTCGAGCTCATCCACCAGATTGTCATTCGTCAACTTCTGCGACGGCTTGCCGTCGATGTAAATCAGGTTCGGTGTGCCGCCGGTCAGGCCCACATGGGCCTCTTTGGCTTCGCCCGGCCCGTTGACCACGCAACCGATCACCGCAACATCCAGCGGCACCAGCAGGTCTTCAAGGCGCAATTCCAGGTCGTTCATGGTTTTCACCACGTCGAAGTTCTGCCGCGAACAGCTCGGGCAGGCAATGAAATTGATACCACGGGAACGCAAACGCAGGGATTTGAGAATGTCGTAGCCGACTTTCACTTCCTCTACAGGGTCTGCCGCCAGCGAGATGCGGATAGTATCGCCAATCCCTTCGGCGAGCAGCATACCGAGACCCACCGCAGATTTCACTGTGCCTGAGCGTAAACCGCCCGCTTCAGTGATACCCAAGTGCAGTGGCTGCACGATTTCCTTGGCCAGCAGGCGGTAGGCTTCTACGGCCATGAACACGTCAGAGGCCTTTACGCTGACCTTGAAGTCCTGGAAGTTCAAGCGCTCAAGGTGTTCAACGTGGCGCAATGCAGATTCGACCAGCGCTGCCGGGGTGGGCTCGCCGTATTTCTTCTGCAGGTCTTTTTCCAGGGAACCGGCGTTGACGCCGATGCGGATTGGAATGCCGCGATCACGGGCAGCATCCACCACGGCGCGTACACGGTCTTCGCGACCGATGTTGCCCGGGTTGATACGCAGGCAATCCACACCCAACTCGGCTACACGCAAAGCGATCTTGTAGTCGAAGTGAATGTCGGCAACCAACGGCACCTTGACCAGTTGCTTGATACGGCCGAAGGCTTCGGCGGCGTCCATGTCTGGCACGGATACGCGCACGATGTCCACGCCAGCGGCTTCCAGACGGTTGATCTGGGCAACGGTGGCGGCCACGTCATTGGTGTCGCTGTTGGTCATGCTCTGTACCGCGATGGGGGCATCGCCACCCACTGGCACAGAGCCAACCCAGATCTTGCGCGATACGCGACGTTTGATTGGAGATTCGCCGTGCATGACTATTGTCCCAACTTGAGGCGAGCGGTCTCGCCACTGGTGAACGGCGCCACGTCTACAGGCTGGCCGTTGTAGGCCACTTGCGCGCCACGGGCAAAGCCCAGACGCAGCGTCAAAGGAGGCTTGCCGGCCTGGTCGAGCGTATCTCCCTTACGCTTGAGACCGCTGAACAGCACTTTGCCGTTGCCATCGGTGACTTGCGTCCAGCAATCAGCAATGAAGGTAACTTGTACGCGACCGTCACCGGCGATCAACTCTGGTGTGGTGGGCGGCGAAATCGCAGGGGTGGCTGGAGCAGCAGCTACAGGGGTTTGCACCGCTGCGGCCGGGGCATGGGCAACAGGAGCGGCTGGCGCTGCCACAGGCGCTGTCGGTGCAACCGCTGCCTGCGCCGGAGCTGTTTGCGGAGCAGTTTGCTCAGTGACAACCGGGGTTTCAGGCGCTACTTGGCCTTCTGCAACTGCCTGGTCTTCTGGCTCGTCCAACGGATGAATCTGGGTGGTGCCGTCGGCGCTTTCGACCTCGACATGTTCCATCGCGTTGCTGGTCAGGTCCTTGGCGCGCTGGGACGTCTGGTCTTGCCACCAGACAAAACCGCCGCCGATCACGGCAATCAACAGCAACAAGCTGACAATGCGCAAAATGGTGTGTGAAACCCGTACAGGCTCTTCGATGCGCCCCAAACCGTGAACATTACTGCCCTGGGAGTCGGTACCGGTGAACTGGTCGAATTCCTGGACTAGGATGGCCTGATCGATACCGAGCAATTTGGCATAGGCGCGGATATAGCCGCGGGCAAACGTGTGCCCAGGCAACTTGTCGAACGCGCCGGCTTCCAGATTGCCAAGGGAGGTGGTGGTCAAATTGAGCTTGAGGGCCACTTCCGCCAGCGACCAACCATTGCTTTCGCGGGCCTGACGCAAGGTGTCGCCTGGGTTTACGCGATTAGCTGCTACAACTTCCGGGTGCGCCGCTTTCATCATTGCTCCGACAGGTATTGCTGATATTCCGGCGTACCGGGATAGAGTCGTTCGAGTTGCTGGCCAAACCGTGCGGCCGTGTCGTGTTCTTCATGAACCGTCGCCAACCGCACGCCGAGCAATAGACTACGTGCATTTTGCCCGCTGAGCAGGCTAAAACGCTCGTAATACTCACGTGCCGGCACATAATGCCTGTCATCAAAGGATAACTCAGCCATTTCGAGCAGCGCCCGAGGCTGACGGCCGTTCAGATGCAGGGCTTTTTCCAGCTGCTGGCGGGCGCTGTCGCGCTGGCCGAGGCGTGCCGACGTCACTCCGAGGTTCTCGAATACACGGGAACGCTCAGGATAAAGGGTATCGGCGCTGGCTTGCTGGAAATAAAGGGCGGCCTGGTCATAACGTTTCTGCTCGAACAGGAAGCTGCCGTAGTTGTTCAGCAGCCGCGGATCGGCAGGTCGGACGGCGAGGGCCTTGTGAAAATACTGATCGGCCACTGCTGGCTCGGCCTGCGCCTGGAACACCAGCGCCAGGGCGGCATTTGCATCCGCATCGTTGCTGTCCAGTTCAAGGGCCTTTTTCAACGGCACTTTGGCCTGCTCACTCATGCCTTGTTGCAGGTAACCCAAGCCCAATTGCACATAGGCAATTCGCGCCTCATCACGACCTTTACCGGTTTGCATAGGGCGGTCATGGCCCGATGAAACACAACCGGCCGCAAGACCGGTAAAAAGCAAAAGCAGCGCAAGGCGCAAGGGCATAGAGATCCTCTCTCAGATTCGATTCACAGCAATCAGCGGCAAATCGTCGGCGGCGTTCAATTCGCGTCCGGCGATATAACGCTCACTGCGGCGGGTGCGGTCCATTACCTGCCCAACCAATTGACCACAGGCGGCGTCGATGTCTTCACCACGGGTGGTGCGCACGGTGACGTTGTAGCCAGCCTGGTGCAATTGATCCTGGAAACGGCGGATGGCGTTGTTGCTCGGCCGCTCGTAACCAGAATGCGGAAACGGGTTGAACGGGATCAGGTTGATCTTGCACGGGGTGTTCTTGAGCAACTCGATCATCTCTACCGCGTGCTCGACCTTGTCGTTGATGTCTTTGAGCATCGTGTACTCAATAGTCAACACACGTTTCTCGCCCAAGGTCGCCATGTAACGCTGGCAGGATTCGAGCAGCATCTTAAGCGGATATTTCTTGTTGATCGGCACCAATTGATTACGCAATGCGTCATTCGGTGCGTGCAGCGACAACGCCAGGGAGACGTCGATGTGCTTGGCCAGCTCATCGATCATCGGTACCACGCCGGATGTGGACAGGGTCACGCGGCGCTTTGAGATGCCGTAGCCCAGGTCGTCCATCATCAGGTGCATGGCCGCAATGACGTTGTCGAAGTTCAGCAGCGGCTCACCCATGCCCATCATCACCACGTTGGTGATGGCACGGTCGACGGTTGCCGGGACGCTGCCAAAGGATTTGTTGGCAATCCACACCTGGCCGATGACTTCGGCGGCGGTGAGGTTGCTATTGAAGCCTTGCTTGCCGGTGGAGCAGAAACTGCAGTCCAGGGCACAGCCTGCCTGGGACGAAACGCACAAGGTGCCGCGCTTGCCCTGGGGAATGTACACGGTCTCGACGCAGCTGCCGGACGCCACGCGCACCACCCACTTACGGGTGCCGTCGCTGGAGATGTCCTCGCTGACCACTTCGGGACCACGGACCTCAGCAATGGCCTTGAGCTTGTCGCGCAGGGCCTTGCTGACGTTCGTCATGGCGTCGAAATCGTCGACGCCAAAGTGGTGAATCCATTTCATTACCTGACCGGCACGGAAACGCTTCTCCCCGATTGAGTCGAAGAATTTCTCCATTTCCGGCTGGGTCAGACCCAGCAGGTTGGTTTTAACAGTCGATGTAGTCATGGATTCACCCTCACTCTTTAAGCCAATGCTTAGCGAGCGGTTACTTCAGTAGCAGCGAAAAAGTACGAGATTTCGCGAGCAGCGGCAGCTTCGGAGTCCGAGCCGTGTACAGCGTTGGCGTCGATGGATTCAGCGAAGTCAGCACGGATGGTGCCGGCAGCAGCTTCTTTAGGGTTGGTAGCGCCCATCAGCTCACGGTTCAGAGCGATAGCGTTTTCGCCTTCCAGAACCTGAACAACAACAGGACCGGAGATCATGAAGGCAACCAGGTCGCCGAAGAAACCACGAGCGCTGTGCTCAGCGTAGAAGCCTTCAGCTTCAGCTTTGGACAGTTGCTTGAGTTTCGAAGCTACAACCTTCAGGCCGGCTTTTTCGAAACGAGTGGTGATCTCGCCGATGACGTTTTTTGCAACAGCGTCAGGCTTGATGATGGAGAAAGTACGTTGAACAGCCATGGTGTAACTCCAGAAACGGTAATTTACGAAAAATTAAACCCGCGAATTATACGCGGGTTATTGGGTATTGCCTAACTGCGTAAAAAGGCGGCTCAGTCTGCTTCTTCAATCCACAGGCCTTGAATCGCCTCCAGGACCTTTTCGCCACCCCGGTCTGGGATGTCGTCGAAGTCCGGCAGCTCCAGCACCAGATTGCGCAACTTAACGAAGTTGACCGTCAGAGGATTGACCTCAGGATGGGCTTCAGCAAGTTGTATAGCGATTTCTTGTACATCAACCCATTTCAGGCTCATGACATTTCCTTGAATCAATGCGGCGCTTCGGCTGCATGGTTGAGGGAATATTTTGGAATTTCGACGGTGATGTCTTCCGTGCCGACCTTTGCCTGACAGCTTAGGCGCGAATGCGCTTCCAGGCCCCAGGCACGATCAAGAAAGTCCTCTTCCAGCTCGTCGGCTTCTTCCAGGGTGTTGAAACCCTCGCGGATGATGCAGTGACACGTGGTGCAGGCGCAGACGCCGCCACAGGCACTTTCGATCTCGATGTGGTTGTCGTGGGCAACTTCGAGGATGGACTTGCCGGTCTCAGCCTCCACAACCATACCGTCCGGGCAATGCTCGGCGTGTGGCAGAAAAATGACCTGCGGCATTAATTATTCCTCGATTTCATTCAGGTTGCGTCCCGCCAGGGCGGCTTTTACCGTCTGGTCCATACGACGGGCGGCAAAGGCATCGGTCACTTGCGACAGACGCTTGGTCTGCTGCTCGATGGCATAACCATCGGTGCCTTTCATCAATTCGGCCAGTTCCTGCATCTGCAGGTCGATGACCATGCGTTCTTCCGCGTCCAGCAGGCGCTCGCCGTCGACGTCCAAGGCGCCCTGCACCGCTTCGAGCAGGCGCTGGGCATCGACTTGCTGCTCACGCAACACGCGGGCGACCTTGTCGTCACCGGCATACTGGAACGAGTCCTTGAGCATCTTGGCGATTTCGCCGTCGGTGAGGCCGTAGGACGGCTTGACCTGGATGCTGGCTTCAACACCCGAGCCCAATTCACGCGCCGCAACGCTGAGCAGGCCATCGGCATCGACCTGGAAGGTCACGCGAATCTTCGCCGCACCGGCCACCATCGCCGGGATGCCGCGCAATTCGAAGCGCGCCAGGGAGCGGCAGTCGCTGATCAGCTCGCGCTCACCTTGCAGCACATGAATCATCATGGCCGTCTGGCCATCTTTGTAGGTCGTGAAGTCTTGGGCACGGGCGACGGGGATGGTGGTGTTGCGTGGAATCACCTTCTCCATCAGGCCGCCCATGGTTTCCAGGCCCAGGGACAACGGAATCACATCGAGCAGCAGCAGTTCGCCACCGTCGCGTTTGTTGCCGGCCAGGGTATCGGCCTGGATGGCAGCGCCAATGGCGACCACTTGGTCCGGGTCGATTTCAGTCAATGGCTCACGACCAAAGGCTTCGGCGACGGCTTCACGAACACGGGGTACGCGGGTAGAACCGCCCACCATGACCACAGCACCGACGTCTTCCAGCTCGATACCGGAATCACGTACGGCGCGGCGGCAGGCTTTCAGGCTGCGGGCGACCATCGGCTCAATCAGCGAATCGAAGGCTTCGCGAGTCAGCTGGGCCGACCAGTTACCGTAGGACACTTCAACAGATGCCGCGTCAGTGAGCGCTTCTTTAGCCGCGCAGGCAGTTTGCAGCAGTTTACGCTGGGCGCCCGGATCAAGGTCGGCAGACAAACCAGCACTGCTGATGATCCAGCCCGCGATGGCGTGATCGAAGTCATCGCCGCCCAGAGCGCTGTCGCCACCGGTGGCCAGCACTTCAAAAACACCGCCAGTCAGGCGCAGGATCGAAATATCAAAGGTGCCGCCACCCAGGTCGTAGATGGCAACCAGGCCTTCGGCGTGCTGGTCCAGGCCGTAGGCCACGGCAGCAGCTGTCGGCTCGTTGAGCAGGCGCAGCACGTTCAGACCGGCAAGTTTCGCCGCATCCTTAGTGGCTTGGCGCTGAGCGTCGTCGAAGTACGCCGGAACGGTAATCACCGCACCGACCAGTTCGCCGCCCAGAGTGGACTCAGCGCGCTGGCGCAGCACCTTGAGGATATCAGCCGACACTTCTACCGGGCTTTTCGGGCCCTGAACGGTGTCGATGAACGGCATATGGGATTCGCCGCCCACAAAGCGGTATGGCAGCTGGTCGCCCAATTGCTTGACGTCGGACAGACCACGACCCATCAAGCGCTTGACCGACAACACGGTGTTGAGCGGGTCAGTAGACGCTGCCAACTTGGCCGACTCACCAACTTCGGTGCGGTCAGCGTGATAGCGCACAGCGGAAGGCAGGATCACCTGGCCGTCAGCATCGGGCAACGGCTCGGATAGGCCACTGCGCAAGGCAGCAACCAGGGAATTGGTGGTGCCCAGGTCAATCCCGACCGCCAGGCGACGCTGGTGCGGTTGAGGGCTTTGGCCGGGTTCGGCGATTTGCAGTAGGGCCATGGTAATCAGGTCTTATCTGTCTATCAGGCGTGCATCACGGGCAGCACACGGGGTTAATCGTCGAGGCGCTCTTCTAGCTGGCGCACTTCGTAGGTGAGCTTGTCGAGGAACTGCATGCGCCGCATCAGGCGTTCGGCCTGTTCACGTTGCGCTGCGTCATTCCAACAGGCTGCGAAGCTTTCGTTCAGTTCATCCTGGGCCGTTTTCAGACGACGCTTGAAGACTGCGACACCGGCCAGATCGGCTTCGTCCTGCAAGTCTTCGAGTTCTTCGCGCCACTGCATCTGCTGCATCAGGAAGTCCGGATCATGCACGGTGACTTCAAGGGGCAACTCACCACCGTTCATCGCGAGCAGGTAACGCGCGCGTTTCGGGGGGCTTTTGAGGGTCTGATAGGCTTCGTTGAGGCTGGCCGATTGCTCCAGCGCCAGGCGTTGCTCACGCTCGGAAGCGTCAGCGAAGCGGTCCGGATGCACCCCACGCGCCAATTCTCGGTAGCGCGTGGCAAGCTGCTCGAGGTCCAGCCGAAAACTCGGCTGCAGCTCGAATAAAGCGAAATGACAAGGAGTACCCACGAATAGCCTCAGATGTTGAAGCTTTCGCCGCAGCCACATTCACCGCGCACGTTGGGGTTGTTGAACTTGAAGCCTTCGTTCAACCCTTCCTTGACGAAATCGAGTTCGGTGCCGTCCAGGTAGGTCAGGCTCTTAGGGTCGATGATCACTTTCTCGCCGTGACTTTCGAACACCTGGTCTTCCGCAACCACCTCGTCGACGAACTCCAGCACATAGGCAAGGCCGGAACAGCCCGTGGTGCGAACACCCAGACGAATCCCCTCACCTTTACCGCGCCCATTCAGGGAGCGGCGAATGTGCTGCGCAGCCGCTTCTGTCATGCTGATAGCCATCGTTGACTCCTTACTCGTCGCCAAATGCTTAGATCAAGCCTTTCTTCTGCTTGTAGTCGCGAACGGCCGCCTTGATGGCGTCTTCAGCGAGTACGGAGCAGTGGATTTTCACTGGCGGCAGCGCCAGTTCTTCGGCCAGCTGGGTGTTGCTGATGGTGACAGCCTCATCCAGGGTCTTGCCTTTCATCCATTCGGTCGCCAGGGAGCTGGAGGCGATGGCCGAACCGCAACCGTAGGTCTTGAACTTGGCGTCTTCGATAACGCCAGCGTCGTTGACCTTGATCTGCAAGCGCATCACGTCGCCGCACGCCGGGGCGCCGACCATGCCGGTGCCGACGTCTGGGTCTTCCGCGTCCATCTTGCCGACGTTACGCGGGTTTTCGTAGTGGTCGATGACCTTTTCGCTGTAAGCCATGGTACTGAATCCTCACTCATCAGGGCCGCTCTGGAACCCTGTAGAAACGCCTGCGTTTTCCGCCACGTTCCTACAGAGCTTGGGTGGCGGCTTCTATATTTAGTGTGCCGCCCACTCGATCTTGGAAATGTCGACACCGTCTTTGTACATGTCCCACAGTGGCGACAGGACGCGCAGCTTGTTAACCGCTTCGCAGACTTTCTGCGCGGCGTAGTCGACTTGCTCTTCGGTGGTGAAACGGCCGAACGTAAAGCGGATCGAGCTGTGTGCCAGTTCGTCGTTGCGGCCCAGGGCGCGCAATACATACGAAGGCTCAAGGGACGCCGAGGTGCAGGCCGAACCGGACGAAACCGCCAGGTCCTTGAGCGCCATGATCAGCGACTCGCCTTCGACGTAGTTGAAGCTCAAATTCAGGTTGTGCGGTACACGGGCGGTCATGCTGCCGTTGATGTACAGCTCTTCAAGGTTCTCGACCTGCTTGTAGAAGCGGTCGCTCAAAGCCTTGATACGAATGTTCTCGGCAGCCATGTCTTCCTTGGCTACGCGGAAGGCTTCGCCCATGCCAACGATCTGATGGGTGGCCAGGGTGCCCGAACGCATGCCGCGCTCGTGACCGCCGCCGTGCATGGTGGCTTCGATACGCACGCGAGGCTTGCGGCTCACGTACAGGGCACCGATGCCTTTAGGGCCGTAGGTCTTGTGGGCAGAGAACGACATCAGGTCGACTTTCAGCTTCGACAGGTCGATATCGACCTTGCCGGTGGACTGAGCGGCGTCGACGTGCAGCAGGATGCCCTTAGAACGGGTCAGCTCGCCAATGGCTGCGATGTCGTTGATGGTGCCGATTTCGTTGTTCACGTGAATAACGGAAACCAGGATGGTGTCTTCGCGCAGCGCGGCCTCGATCATGGCCGGGGTGACGATACCGTCGGTGGTTGGCTCGAGGTAGGTGACCTCGAAACCTTCACGTTCCAGCTGGCGCATGGTGTCGAGGACAGCCTTGTGCTCAATCTTGGTGGTGATCAGGTGCTTGCCTTTGGTCGCATAGAAGTGCGCCGCGCCCTTGATTGCCAGGTTGTCGGACTCGGTAGCACCGGAGGTCCAGACGATTTCGCGCGGATCGGCGTTGACCAGGTCAGCGACTTGGCGACGAGCGTTCTCGACCGCTTCCTCGGCTTTCCAGCCGAATACGTGGGAACGGGAGGCCGGGTTGCCGAAGTTTCCGTCAACCAGCAGGCATTCGCTCATCTTTTGCGCGACACGCGGATCAACCGGGGTGGTCGCTGAGTAATCAAGGTAAATCGGCAATTTCATGGACTTTCTCCTAAATCAGGCTGGCTGGCGTGCCGTTAGCTCTTCGGCTGTCACTCGACGGCGGACGCTTCGATCTTGTCCAGACGCGGCGCCTTGGTGTTGCAACGGCGCTGGTCCTGACGCTGGGCTACTTCTTGCACCTCACGGCGAGTCACAAGATCAGCCAAGCTGATACCACTCAAAAACTCATGGATCTGCAGGCTCAGGTCACACCACAAGTGGTGCGTCAGGCAGGTGTCGCCGGCATGGCAATCACCCAGGCCCTGGCACTTGGTGGCGTCGACGGATTCGTTGACCGCATCGATCACCTGGGCCACCTGAATGCCCTGCATGTCGCGGGACAGCTGATAGCCACCGCCGGGCCCACGCACACTGGAAACCAGGTTGCTGCGACGCAATTTGGCGAACAGTTGCTCAAGGTAGGACAGGGAAATGCCTTGGCGCTCGGAGATATCGGCCAGGGACACCGGCCCAGTTTGCGCGTGCAAGGCCAGGTCTAGCATGGCGGTCACCGCGTATCGGCCTTTTGTAGTCAGTCTCATGGACAATTACCAAGGTGTTTCAGAATGTGGGCAAGTATGCGATTCCCGAGTATTTAAGTCAACTATAAGACCTAGTACTTTAGTCAGGATTACCCGCAGAAAGGGCGCCGAATAATAGCAGGATGGGGTGGGATCGAACAGCGGGAACAGGACCAACGCCCTATCTCAAGACCAATGGAGATCAAATGTGGGAGCAAGCCCGCTCCCACAGGGTTATGTATCAGCCTTTAGAACTAGCCCGCCTTGGTAGCCGCTTCATCCTTGATCTCGGCGAAGTCTTCTTCGCGCAGCTCAGGCAACTCCTTGGCGCAATAGGGGCTGCCGAGATCCTTCAGCGCACCGCACATCCCTTCCAGCTTGCCATCCACTGCTTGCAAATGGTCGAGCAACTGGCCGATAGCGCGCGCCACAGGGTCAGGCATATCCTCACTGACACCATAGGCATCAAAGCCGATTTTTTCGGCCATGGCCTTGCGCTTGGCTTCCTGCTCGTCGCCGACTTCGGGCTTGACGATGATTCGGCCGGGAATACCCACTACCGTCGCGCCAGGCGGCACGGCCTTGGTTACGACAGCATTGGAACCCACCTTCGCACCCGCACCGACCGTGAAAGGACCGAGCACCTTGGCGCCCGCCCCCACCACCACGCCGTCACCCAATGTCGGGTGACGCTTGCCTTTATTCCAGCTGGTGCCACCAAGGGTCACGCCCTGATACAGGGTTACGTCATCACCGATTTCAGCGGTTTCGCCAATCACAATGCCCATGCCGTGATCGATAAAGAACCGACGCCCCACCTTGGCACCAGGGTGAATCTCGATCCCGGTCAACCAGCGACCAAAGTTCGACACAAGGCGCGCCAGCCATTTCCAGCCCATCCCCCATAAGGCATTGGACAAGCGGTGAATCCAGATCGCGTGCATGCCCGGGTAGCAGGTGAGCACTTCAAAGGCGTTGCGCGCCGCCGGATCACGGTGGAAAACACTCTGGATATCTTCTCGCAAACGCTCGAACATTTTTAATCCTTCCGCTTAAGAAGCTCGCCACGGGCCGCTTTCTGGGTTTCCGTGAGGATGCCACGCAATATATTCATTTCCGCTCGACTGACCGAGCTACGCCCGTACAAGCGACGCAGGCGCGCCATCAAGTGCCGTGGTTTTTCAGGGTCGAGGAATTCGATGGCCACCAGGGTTTGCTCCAGGTGCTCATAGAACCGCTCCAGCTCGTCCATGGTGGCCAACTCGCCACTCTTGGTCGATGCAACCTCGTCCTTTTCCACTTTGCTTGGCTGACCTGCAGCGGCCAACCAGGCCATGCGCACTTCGTAGGTCAGCACCTGCACCGCTGCCCCAAGGTTCAGCGAGCTGAACTCGGGGTCTGATGGAATGTGCACGTGATAATGACATCGCTGCAGCTCTTCGTTGGTGAGGCCGGAGTCTTCACGACCGAACACCAAGGCGATTTCAGCGCCGCCGGCAGCCTCTTCCACCACCTTAGTGCCGCACTCTCGCGGATCCAGCAGCGGCCAAGGGATACGGCGGTCGCGCGCACTGGTGCCCAGCACCAGATTGCAGCCGACCAAAGCGTCTTCCAAGGTGGCGACGACCTGGGCATTGGCAAGGATGTCATTGGCGCCAGATGCACGAGCATCGGCCTCGTGGTGCGGGAACACACGCGGCTCGACCAGCACCAGGCGCGTCAGCCCCATGTTTTTCATGGCTCGCGCCACCCCACCGATATTGCCGGGATGACTGGTATTGACCAAGACGACACGAATGTTTTGCAGCAAGGGAGGCGCTCTCGGACACGGGAAAGGGGAGCAAATCTTACAGAACCGCCTAAGGTTATGCCATGAAAGCTAACGTCGTCCTTCACCTGAAGAAAGTTTCTGCTAGAATGCTCGGCTTTCTTTAACAACCTTAGGTGACACATCCATGCAGCCCATGCTGAATATCGCGCTGCGCGCCGCCCGCAGCGCCAGTGAATTGATCTTCCGCTCCATCGAGCGCCTGGATACCATCAAGGTCGACGAAAAAGACGCCAAGGATTATGTATCCGAGGTGGACCGCGCCGCCGAGCAGAAAATCATCGACGCGCTGCGCAAGGCCTACCCTACCCACGGCATTCTCGGTGAAGAAACCGGCCTGCACAAAGGTAGCGGCGAAGGCGAAGACTACCTGTGGATCATCGACCCACTGGATGGCACCACCAACTTCCTGCGCGGCATCCCGCACTTTGCCGTGAGTATCGCGTGCAAATACCGTGGCCGCCTGGAACACGCCGTTGTACTGGACCCGGTCCGTCAAGAAGAATTCACCGCCAGTCGTGGCCGTGGCGCCCAGCTGAACGGTCGTCGCTTGCGCGTCAGCGGCCGCACCAGCCTGGACGGCGCCCTGCTGGGTACCGGCTTCCCGTTCCGTGACGACCAAATGGACAACCTGGAAAACTACCTGGGCATGTTCCGCGCCTTGGTTGGCCAGACTGCAGGCATCCGTCGCGCTGGCGCAGCAAGCCTGGACCTGGCGTATGTTGCCGCCGGTCGTTTTGATGCGTTTTGGGAGTCGGGCCTGTCCGAGTGGGACATGGCTGCAGGCGCCCTGCTGATCCAGGAAGCAGGCGGCTTGGTGAGCGACTTCACTGGCGGTCACGACTTCCTTGAGAAAGGCCACGTGGTAGCTGGTAACACCAAATGCTTCAAGGCAGTACTGACGGCGATTCAGCCGCACCTGCCGGCTTCGCTGAAGCGTTAAGCGAGCGAGCACAAAAAAAGCACCCTTCGGGGTGCTTTTTTTATGCCTGGGATTTGGTCGTGCCACGGTTGTAGCAACAATACAAAAACAAATGTGGGAGCGGGCTTGCTCGCTCCCACATTTTGATCTACGCCAGGCCCGGGATTACTGCTGGTTTTGACCCAGGATCAGACGGCCTTCTTTGTCGACTGGGATCTGGCCGCCTGGATCGCGATCCATACGCACCGAACCTTCCTTGCCATCCAAGGTGTAACGTACGTCATACCCAACGACCTTGTCGCTGATGTCGTTGACGGTGTTGCAGCGGGTTTGCGTGGTGGTATAGGTGTCGCGATTCTGCATACCTTCCTGAACCTTGTTACCCGCATAACCACCACCGACCGCACCGGCTACGGTGGCCAGCTTCTTACCGTTACCGCCACCGACCTGGTTGCCCAACAGGCCACCGGCCAGCGCACCGACCACTGTACCTACGATCTGATGCTGATCCTGCACCGGCTTCTGCCTGGTCACTGCGACGTCCTTGCAGACCTCGCGAGGGGTTTTGATCTGGGTTTTAACCGGCTGCACCGCCAGCACTTGCGCATACTCAGGGCCGCTTTTTACCAGGCTGTAGGTGGCAACAGCACCCCCGGCAGTCACACCGACAGCACCCAATACCGCACCAACCAGCAACGACTTGTTCACGTGAACCTCCTGACCATCACAAGCGGACCGAAACGTCCGCGCTATACCCAGCCTTGGAGCAAAAAAAAAGGCGCGAGTTCAATACTCGCGCCTTTCTTGTAACAGCAGATCAACAATCGCCCATCAAGGACGGTCGTCGACCTCCTTGCCAGTGCTGGCCGGAGGGATCAGGTCTTCGCTGTTGAGGTTCAGCCAGATCAACACCACGTTGGCGATGTAGATCGACGAGTAGGTACCCGCCAGAACGCCGATGAACAGCGCCAGGGAGAAGCCCCACAGGTTGTCACCACCGAAGATCATCAGCGCAGCAATCGCCAGCAAGGTGGAGATCGATGTGGCCATGGTCCGCAGCAGGGTCTGGGTGGTGGATATGTTGATGTTCTCGATCAACGTAGCCTTGCGCAGCACACGGAAGTTCTCACGAACCCGGTCGAATACCACGATGGTGTCGTTGAGGGAGTAACCAATGATCGCCAGCACGGCCGCCAGTACGGTCAGGTCGAAGGTCACCTGGAAGTACGCCAGGATACCCACGGTCACGATCACGTCGTGAATCAGCGAGACGATGGCGCCGACGCCGAACTTCCACTGAAAGCGGAACGCCAGGTAGATCATGATGCCGACCAGAGCCATCAGCATGCCGAGGCCGCCCTGGTCGCGCAGCTCTTCACCGACTTGCGGACCTACGAACTCAACGCGCTTGACCGACGCCGGGTTGTCGCCGCCAACCTTCTGCAAGGCCTCGGCCACCTGGTGACCCAGTTGCGGGTCTTCGCCTGGCATACGCACCAGAAGGTCCGTGGTAGCACCAAAGCTCTGCACGATGGCTTCGTGATAGCCAGCCTTGACCAGCTCGTTGCGCACCAGGGTAACGTCGGCCGGCTTCTCGTAGGTCAGCTCGATGAGCGTACCGCCAGTGAAGTCCAAGCCGTAGTTCAGGCCCTTATGGAACCAGCTGAACAACGCCAGAACGGTAAGGAGCACGGTGACGCCGAACGCAACGTTGCGAACGCCCATGAAGTTGATTGTACGTAACATGGCAGCCCCTTAAATCCACAACTTCTTGAAGTCACGCCCGCCAAAGATCAGGTTGACCATTGCGCGGGTCACCATGATGGCCGTGAACATCGAGGTAAAGATACCGAGGGACATGGTTACCGCAAAACCCTTGACTGGGCCTGTGCCCATGGCAAAGAGAATCCCGCCGACCAGCAACGTGGTCAGGTTGGAGTCAAGAATCGCGGTAAATGCCCGGCCGAAGCCTTCGTTGATTGCACGCTGTACGGTCATGCCCGCGGCGATCTCTTCACGAATCCGCGAGAAGATCAGCACGTTGGCGTCTACCGCCATACCCATGGTGAGTACGATACCGGCGATACCTGGCAGGGTCAGCGTAGCACCCAGCAGCGACATCAAGGCCAGCAGCATCACCATGTTGCCCGCCAGGGCCACGGTGGCGATGATGCCGAAGAAGCGGTAGATGGCGATGATGAACAGGGACACGAACAGCATGCCCCACAAGGCCGCATCGATACCCTTGGTGATGTTGTCGGCACCCAGGCTCGGGCCGATGGTACGCTCTTCAGCGAAGTACATCGGCGCAGCCAGGCCACCCGCACGCAGCAGCAGGGCCAGTTCCGAAGATTCGCCCTGGCCGTTCAGGCCGGTAATACGGAATTGAGCACCCAGTGGCGACTGGATGGTCGCCAGGCTGATGATCTTTTTCTCTTCCTTGAAGGTCTGCACCGGCACGTCTTTCTCGACGCCGTTGACGATCTGCTTGGTGTAGGTGGTCACCGGGCGTTGCTCGATGAAGATCACCGCCATGCTGCGACCGACGTTGCTGCGCGTGGCGCGGCTCATCAGTTCGCCGCCATGGCCATCCAGGCGGATGTTCACTTCAGGAGTACCGTGCTCGCCGAAGCCAGCCTTGGCGTCAGTCACCTGGTCACCGGTGATGATCAAGCCACGCTCGATCAGCGCTGGAGGACGGTTGCCTTCGCGGAACTCAAACTCCTCGGAAGTTGCACGAGTAGCACCCGGTTCAGCCGCCAGACGGAATTCCAGGTTGGCGGTTTTACCCAGGATACGCTTGGCTTCAGCAGTGTCCTGTACGCCGGGCAGTTCAACCACGATGCGGTTGGCACCCTGGCGCTGCACGATCGGCTCAGCCACACCCAGCTCGTTGACGCGGTTACGTACCGTGGTCAAGTTCTGCTTGATGGAGTATTCGCGGATTTCCGCGATTTTCGCCGGGCTCATGGCCAGACGCAGTACGGCCTGACCATTCAGGTCAGCCGGCACGATATCGAAATCGTTGAAGTTCTTGCGGATCAGCGCACGGGCCTGTTCGCGGGAAGCTTCGTCAGAGAAGCCCAGCTGGATGGCGCCGTTGAGCTGCGGCAGGCTGCGATAGCGCAACTTCTCTTTGCGCAGCAGGCTCTTCACATCGCCTTCGTAGACTTTCAGACGCGCGTCGAGGGCTTTGTCCATGTCGACTTCCAACAGGAAGTGCACGCCACCGGACAAGTCCAGACCCAGCTTCATCGGGTGCGCGCCAATGCTGCGCAGCCATTTTGGCGTGGTCTGTGCCAAGTTGAGTGCGACAACGTAGTCGTCACCCAAGGCCTTGCGCACAACGTCTTTGGCCGGCAATTGGTCTTCTTGCTTGGTCAGGCGCAACAAACCGCCCTTCGCATCAGCTGCCAATGTTGCCGCTTTAACCTGGATACCCGCGTCGGTGAGCGCTTTGCTCGCGCGTTCCAGATCAGCCTGATTGACCTGCAGCGAAGTGCTGGCGCCAGTGATCTGGATCGCAGGGTCATCAGGATAGAGATTGGGAGCGGAATAAATAAAACCGATCGCCAGCACCGCCAGGATCAGTACGTATTTCCACAGAGGGTATTTGTTCAGCATCACGCCGCCCGCTTATAACGCGGGGCGCCTTGCGCGCCCCGTCGATTGGTAAAGGTTGGAACTTAGATCGCTTTGAGCGTGCCTTTTGGCAGCGTGGCGGCGATGGCGCCCTTCTGGAACTTCATTTCCACGGTGTCGGAGACTTCCAGTACCACGAAAGCGTCGGAGACCTTGGTGATCTTGCCGGCGATGCCGCCAGTGGTCACGACTTCGTCACCTTTCTGCAGGCTGCCCAGCAGGTTTTTCTGCTCTTTGGCGCGCTTGGCCTGTGGACGCCAGATCATCAGGTAGAAAATGACCAGGAAGCCGACCAGGAAAATCCACTCGAAACCACCGCCCATAGGACCGGCAGCGGCAGGCGCAGCGGCATCAGCCATGGCGTTAGAGATAAAAAAGCTCATTTAGCACTCCAGTTGCAAATAGTGAATCTTAGGGTCGGAAAACTCAGTCCAAGGGCGGCACAGGAAGCCCGCGCTTGGCATAGAAGGCATCGACGAAGGCGGCCAATGTACCCTGTTGAATAGCCTCGCGCAAACCAGCCATCAGGACTTGGTAGTGACGCAAATTGTGGATGGTATTCAACATGCTACCCAGCATTTCCCCACACTTGTCCAGATGGTGCAGATAAGCACGGGAGAAGTTCTGGCAGGTGTAGCAATCACAGGTAGGATCCAGCGGCGAATCATCATGGCGATGGAACGCGTTACGGATCTTGAGCACGCCTGTATCGATGAACAGATGCCCATTGCGGGCATTACGGGTTGGCATCACGCAATCGAACATGTCCACACCGCGGCGCACACCCTCTACGAGATCTTCCGGTTTGCCAACGCCCATAAGGTAACGAGGTTTTTCAGCCGGCATCAGGCCTGGCAGATAATCCAACACTTTGATCATTTCGTGCTTGGGCTCGCCTACCGACAAACCGCCGATAGCCAGGCCGTCAAAGCCGATCTTGTCGAGGCCTTCCAGCGAGCGTTTGCGAAGGCTTTCATGCATGCCGCCCTGGACGATACCGAACAGCGCTGCTGTGTTGTCGCCATGGGCGTTTTTCGAGCGCTGAGCCCAACGCAGGGACAACTCCATGGAGATACGCGCGACGTCTTCATCGGCCGGGTACGGCGTGCATTCGTCAAAAATCATCACAATGTCGGAGCCCAGGTCGCGTTGGACCTGCATCGACTCTTCCGGCCCCATGAACACCTTGGAACCGTCCACCGGCGAGGCAAAGGTCACGCCCTCCTCTTTGATCTTGCGCATGGCGCCCAGGCTGAACACCTGGAAACCACCGGAGTCGGTGAGGATCGGGCCTTGCCACTTCATGAAGTCATGCAGGTCGCCATGCTTCTTGATCACTTCTGTACCTGGGCGCAGCCACAGGTGGAAGGTGTTGCCGAGGATGATTTCGGCACCGGTGGCGACGATATCGCGTGGCAGCATGCCCTTGACGGTGCCGTAGGTGCCGACCGGCATAAACGCCGGGGTCTCCACGGTGCCGCGCGGGAAAGTCAGGCGACCGCGACGGGCTTTGCCGTCGGTGGCGAGCAATTCAAACGACATACGACTCATAAGGTTTCCTCTGGGCCGCGTGGCGCCGGATTGCGGGTGATAAACATCGCATCACCGTAGCTGAAAAAACGGTATCCGTTCTCGATGGCAGCCTGATAAGCCGCCATGGTTTCCGGGTAACCGGCAAATGCCGAGACCAGCATCAACAGCGTGGATTCAGGCAAATGGAAATTGGTCACCAGGCAATCGACCACGTGAAACGGCCGGCCTGGGAAGATGAATATATCGGTGTCGCCGCTGAACGGCTTGAGCACGCCGTCACGGGCCGCACTCTCCAGTGAGCGCACGCTGGTGGTCCCCACGGCGACTACTCGCCCTCCACGAGCCTTACACGCGGTAACAGCGTCTACGACGTCCTGGGTGACTTCCAACCACTCACTGTGCATGTGGTGGTCTTCGATGTTATCCACACGCACCGGCTGAAACGTGCCGGCCCCCACGTGCAGGGTCACATAAGCGGTCTCGACGCCCTTGGCGGCAATCGCATCCAGCAACGGCTGGTCAAAATGCAGGCCAGCAGTTGGCGCGGCAACGGCACCGAGGCGCTGGGAGTAAACCGTCTGATAGCGCTCGCGGTCCGAGTCTTCGTCAGGGCGATCAATGTAGGGCGGCAGCGGCATGTGACCGACACGTTCCAGCAGAGGCAG
Organism: Pseudomonas sp. 18175; assembly: GCF_050432925.1. Taxonomy (NCBI): domain Bacteria; kingdom Pseudomonadati; phylum Pseudomonadota; class Gammaproteobacteria; order Pseudomonadales; family Pseudomonadaceae; genus Pseudomonas; species Pseudomonas sp. 18175. Next base: position 288,257 of record NZ_JBKFTO010000007.1, read on the forward strand.
CACCTCTTCGGCGAACTTGAGTTCGAACAGCGCGTCATGGCGAGCGAGCATTTCGGCTTCACCGCCGCCATCGATGAGGATCTTCGAGCCCGGTTTCGGCGACTTGCTGGAGCGTACATGGGCCAGCACACGATGGCTGTCCAGCACGCGCTCAACCAGAATTTCCAGCTTTCCGCCGGAGGCTTTCTGGCCGAACAGGCGTGCCGGAATCACTCGGGTATTGTTGAACACCATCAGGTCGCCAGGGCGCAAATGCTCAAGCAAATCAGTGAATTGACGGTGTGCGAGGGCACCGCTAACCCCGTCCAGGGTCAGCAGTCGACTGGCGCGACGCTCGGCCAAAGGGTGGCGAGCAATCAGCGAATCAGGGAGTTCAAAAGTAAAGTCAGCAACGCGCATGATGGAGTTCGTCTAGCAGGGCCGGGAAGTCTAGCGGAAATAGTGAAAATTGACCATGAAAGGTGATTGACCAACGGTAATCTCATCTCTATACTTCGCCGCCATTGAGCCCTGATGGCGGAATTGGTAGACGCGGCGGATTCAAAATCCGTTTTCGAAAGGAGTGGGAGTTCGAGTCTCCCTCGGGGCACCATCTTAAAGAAAGACCTTGAATATCAAGGTCTTTTTTTTCGTCTGCAGAAAAGTGGACGGGCAGTGAAATTATTCGCCTGTATGTACCGGCATACCCTCAAGCAAAGCCTAGAGGCGGCCATGACGCGATCCAAGGCCAAAGCACGGCACGACCACTCATCGAAAGCTCACAGCCTCCACAGCGCACTGGAGAGCGATCTATTGATCGCTTGGCCACTCCGCGCTCGCGATCAAGCTCACAGATCGACCCCCCCCCTGGAAATGATCAATACTCTTTGTGCCTCCACACACAAGGCCAGCTCATGGAAATCACAATTCACCGCAAGAAAGGACTTCTTGATAGCGCCTATGGCACTCGCCTCTCACTCATAATCCTTTTTGACAGCAAGATTGTCGGTCGCCTAGAAACCAGGGAAACCTTACGACTGAGTATTCCGGACGTTGCCGGAGCGCTTCAGGTCGGTTTGCCTGACTTCGTCCCCCCTCCTTACCCAGGAAGCAGGCCTGACAAGCTCCTCACGATCAGTAATGCGCTTGATATTTCTCCATCCAGCACCGCACAGGTGTTTTCGGTGAGGACGCGTGGATGGGTCTTTTTTGATTTTTTGGGCTTGGCGTATGTAGCACCGCTGAGCCGCTGGGTGCTCGCACTGGAAGTTGTCTAGCACTTTTCTCGCGCCCAAAACAAAACCCCATCTGCTTTCGCAAATGGGGTTTTGGAATTTAATCTTGACGATGACCTACTCTCACATGGGGAAACCCCACACTACCATCGGCGATGCATCGTTTCACTGCTGAGTTCGGGATGGGATCAG